>CAZVFE010000062.1:0-9147 GCA_964626405.1 uncultured Cytophagales bacterium
GAAAACTTTTTTCTATACACGATTATTCAAAAATAGAATGATTTAAATTTTTAAATGCCTCCATGGCTCCTAAATATAAACAGGTTTTAGCTCCTGCTTTATTGGCATTGATGGTGAGTTTCGTCCAATCTTCTAAGTCCAAACCTTCTACCGAACCAATTTGATCTAATTGATAAAGCATAGCTCCCACAAAAGCATCTCCTGCACCTGTTGTATCTACGGCTTTAATTGGATTACTTGGAATAATATGAGTTTTGCCATTTAATCCCAATAATGTACCTTCTTTTCCTAAGGTAATGGTGAAAACTCCTTTACTCAGCTTAAATAATTCTTGCGCTGCTTCGTCTAAATTATTCTTACCTGTAATTAAATAGGCCTCTTCATCACTTAATTTACTAAAGTCCGCTTTAGCCAAAAAGTTTTTGGAATGCTTAACGAAAAGGTCAATTTTATCAGAAAATAATAAATGTCTATAGTTTGGGTCAAAACTGATAATTTTTTTATTTTCTACTGCCTTTTCCAATAATGAATAATAGGTTTTTTCTAAATCCCCTCCTAAAAAAGCAGTAGCAGAGCCAAAATGAAAAATGGTTTCATTCTCTATTTTTAGATCTTTTAGATCCTCCATTTTTAAGTATTCGTCTGCATTTCTATTAAAGACAAAATCTCTTTCGCCATCCAACATTAAGGATACAAATGCGAAGGTGGTAAAATGTTCTTCACTTTGAAATAAATAATCAATATTTACCTTGAAATCTCTCAATACAGAAAGCAATTGGTCTCCGAAAGGGTCTTTGCCTACCATTCCACAAACGCTCACTTCTCCTCCTAATGCTCCTATGGCAGCTGCAACATTCATAGGTGCACCACCAGGTTTTTTTACGAAATTCAAACCATCTTTCAATGAAGAACCTTTATCGCTACAAATCATATCGATTAAGGCTTCCCCTGTACAAAATACACTCATTTATTTAACCTATTTTTTTGTTTTAATATTTAATGTCAATAATGCAGCAATTCCTAAAAATGAACCTGCAAACATTATCGCATTTCTAGGATCACCGTCCAAGAAACGATTATAAATTTCTCCAAAACTTAAAGTTTGGATAATCATAGGAACAACAATCATCATATTGATAATTCCCATATATACTCCATATTTTTCTTTTGGTATGTCTTTTACTACAATGAGATAAGGAACCCCCATCATGGAAGCCCAGGCAATACCAAAGCCAACCATAGGTAAGAATAAACCGTATTTATCTCCAATATGTGGCATAATGAATAAGCCAATAGCAGCCAAAATTAAGGTGCCCGCATGGGTAAATTTCGGAGAATATTTCTCTGCTACACGCACCAAGAAAAAAGCAGAAAGAAAGGTAACAACATTGTAGAATCCATTTACTAGCCCCGTCCAAGCTGCTGCCTCTTCATACAAATGCTTATCTAAATCCGGACTCGTATTCCAAACGGATTTTGCGATACTTAAGGAAATAAATTGCCAATAAACAAACAAAGCATACCATTGAAATAAATATACTAATGCCAATTGCCATAAAACCTTTGGCATTTCTTTAATAGCTGAAAAAATTTCAAAAAGGGGATCAAAAAATCCTCCTTTTTCTGATTGCATTTTGTTCAATTCTTCAGAAGTAGGTGGGATTTCAGGAGTTTTTGATACCGACCATAAAACGGAACTTATTGAACAAAAACTACCAAATAAAAAGGAGCCATAAACCCAATAGGGGATACCCGCTGCAGATTGGCCATTGATGTATTTTTGAAAAAGAAACAAGGAAACATTCGCAAGGGTAATACCCAATCCAGTGAAAAAACTTTGGGTTAAAAACCCTTTTGCCAATTGATCTTCTGGAAGTTTATCCGCAATAAAAGCCCTATAAGGCTCCATGGCTGTATTATTTGCTGCATCCAATATCCATAATAAACCAGCTGCCATCCATAATTCTCTTGAAAAAGGGAATGCAAATAAGGTTAGAGAACATAAAATTGCTCCAATTAAGAAAAATGGTTTTCTCCTTCCCCATTTTGGAGACCAGGTTTTATCTGAAATAGCACCAATTAATGGCTGAATTAATAAACCAGTAACTGGCCCAGCCAAGAATAAAATGGGTAATTCACTTTCCTTAGCCCCTAAAAAACTATATAGTGGGCCAATTGCTGTTTGCTGTAAGCCAAAAGAATACTGAATTCCAAAAAAACCAACATTCATGTTGATAATTTGGCTAAAAGTTAATCTAGGTTTATTCATAATTAATAATCTTGTTCCAATGGATGAATCATGAATTCATCGATTACAACATGTTTGGGTTGGTTCATAATAAAATAGATACTATCTGCCATATTCTCTGCTGTTAACCAATTTTTATGCGAATCATGCCCTTGAGGATCCTCATGAAACATCGTATCAACTAAACCAGAATAAACAGTAGAAACCTTTATTCCATGTTCTCTTACCTCTTTTCTCAAAGCTTCGGTAAAGGCATGTTGAGCATACTTAGATGAACAATATAAAGATCCACCTCCAAAAGTTCTTTTTGCAACATCTGAAGCAATACTTATGATATGCCCTGATTTTTCTTTAATTAAATGAGGTAAAGATTTTTGACTTAATAAAAAGGTCCCCTTGACATTTGTTGCATAAACATTATCCCAATCTTCCTCAGAATAAGATGAAACCGGACCGAATATTCCAAACCCTGCATTATTAATCACAAAATCAATTTTCCCAAATTGATCAATTGTATTGGAAATTACTTTATCAATAAATTTTGAATCGGAAATATCCCCAGCATGGATGATTGGACGAGTTCCCGTATTTGATGCAATTTCTGCAACTTCCTTTAATTTTTCTAAATCTCGTGCAATTAAAATACATTGATAATTTAGGTTGGCTAATTTAATGGCTAATGCTTTCCCTATACCTTTTGATGCTCCGGATAATAATACTATTTTCAAAATTTGTAATTTTAAGTGAAATAATTTTGCAAATTATAAAAATTAAAGAAAAAATAAAGCTAAACCGAATTTATCATGTCAAAAATTATTGAAACCAAAACAAGAAGTGTTTTGAAAACCGTTTTATGGAGATTAATTGCTACAGTAAATGCCTATATCGTAATTTCAACCTCAATTGTAGATGGAAATTGGTCACAGGCCATTTTGATGAATTTTACAGGTATGGTCATAATGTATTTCTATGAAAGAATTTGGTCGAGTATTGATTATGGAAGAACGATAATAGATGAAGGCTCGTCGATTTAAAACTCTATTTGGTAGACGACGAAATGATTTCCTGATTTTTTTTTATTTTCTTTGAAGAAATAAACAATCAAAATGACAAAAGAAGAAAAAATATCACGCCTAAAATTCTTAAAAACGATGGGTTTTGGAGGATCTGCTTTGATGGCTTTATTAGCTTCTTGTAATCGCATGCCAGATAATTCTATTCCTTCACTTGTCTTGGATAAAAATGGAAATTCAATTTCCGCACCAGGGGCAACGGCCTCTTCTACCGGTTCAACCGGCGGAACAACTGGAGGAAATTCAGGCAGTACAGGGTCTAGTACTCTTCCTGTTGGTACAGTCACTACTGCTGAGCTTGCAAAAATTACTAGTCCAATTGCCACGATAGATCTTACAGCCTCCAATACCACCAATTTAAAAACGGTAGGAGGATACGTTATTTTGAATAATCAAATTGTGATTGGTAGGTCTTCAAGTGGTGAATATGTTGCAGCTACAACACTTTGTTCCCATGAACCAAGAAGAAATGTTATCCTAAATTCAAATGGAAATGATTTTTATTGCACCAGACATGGTGCCCGTTTTTCTTTTTCAGGGACAGGGCTGAATTCTACCGGTAGAAATGGATTAACCGTTTATCGTACAGCTAACGATGGAAAAAATTTAGTTATTTATTAAAATACTTTTAGACAATGAAAAATTCTTTAAATAATAGGATGAATTTAAAAATGAAATGGTTTCTGCTTTTTTGCATTTCTCCCTTTCTTACATTTTCCCATACTCCAAATACTAAGTTTGCCGATTCTTCGATTCTCCCTTACTCCGATACAAATCCCCTTCCATGGCTGGAAGATTTTTCTGAAGCAAAAAAGGAGGCAAAGGAATCAGGTAAAATGATTTTATTGAATTTTTGCGGAACAGATTGGTGTGCGCCTTGTATTCAGTTAAGAAAGAAAGTTTTTGCATCTGAACCCTTTCAAGAATTTGCTAAAGATAAGCTAGTCTTACTTCGCGCAGATTTTCCAAGGCTTAAAAAGAATCAGTTGCCGGAGGATCAAAAGTTGAAAAATGAAAAATTAGCAGAACTGTATAATAAAAATGGAGTTTTTCCATTAACTGTTTTGATTGATCAGGATGGAAATGTATTAAAGGAATGGGAGGGATATCAACCAGATATTCCAAAGTTTTTAAAAGAAATTTCTGATAAATTATAGGATGAAATTAATCAAGGTTCAAGAAAAATTAATGGGTAATAGCTTTTCTCTCGGAGTGCTCTCTGAGAATGAGGAAAAAGCCCAATTTGATTTGAATCTTGCAATTTCAGAAATAAAAAGAATTGAAAAACTTTTTACAACCTTCGACGAAAGCAGTCAGGTAAATAAGATTAATCAAGGAGCAGGATTATCTCCTGTAAAGGTAGATCAAGAAATTCTTCAACTTATTCATCGCTCTACTAAAATTTCTGAACTTACTCAAGGGGCTTTTGATATCTCATATGGTTCTTTGGATAAAAATTTTTGGAATTTTAATCGAGAAATGAAGGAATTACCCAAGCCAGAAGATGCCTTGAAGTCTGTAGAAATGATTAATTATAAAAATATTGAATTAAACTTTGAAGACTCAACCGTATTCTTGAAAAAAAAAGGAATGCGAATAGGTTTTGGAGGTATTGGTAAAGGATATGCTGCAGATTCAGCTCAAAGATTATTAAAAGATTTAGGCTATAATAATGGGGTAGTGAACGCATCAGGAGATCTTTGCGCATGGGGAAAGGATGAAGGAAATAAGCCCTGGCAAATTGGAATAATAAATCCAGATGATAAAAAAAAGGTTTTAGGTTATGTGAATTTAAATAATTCCTCCACCGCCACCTCTGGAAATTATGAAAAATTTGTAATTATCAATGGTATAAAATATTCTCATACCATTAACCCAAAAACTGGCTTTCCTGTAAGAGGGATAAAATCAGTTACCATATTTGCTCCAACTGCTGAATTGTCCGATGTGCTGACAACCCCAGTATTAGTGATGGGAAAGGAAGTGGGACTTGATTTGATAAATCAATTAAAAGGTGTGGAATGCATCTTAATTGATGATAATAATAAAATTTTTACTTCGAAAAATATTAATTTTCATTCATGAAAAAATTTAAATACGGTATTTTATTCTTGATTATTGGATTAGGCCTAGGGTCTTGTCAGTCTGTAAAAGAATATCAAAAAGCTTTATTGCATGATTCTGAGATGGAACTTTCCTCTCGGAAAAGTGAAAAATTTGAACAAGGTTTTTATTTGTATAGAGAAGGCGCTTCAGGTGCAAATGGAGGAAAAAGCGGAGGAGGCTGCGGCTGTAATTAATTTAAAAATCTATGAAAAAAATACTTATAACAATCGGCCTGTATTGCTCATTTATATTTGGGACGTCCGCTCAAGATTATCAGGCTCAATCTGATTCAGATTTTGTAAAGAGAAAACTTAAAATTGAAGAAGTCAATTTAATTGAGGGTTATTACCATCAAAATGGAAATAATTCCGCTATTACGGGTGGAATTGGTTCAGAATTATTACATGATTTTGAAAATTCACTGGATGTTGTTTTAACAAAAGAGGACCGATACGGAAGAAAACATAGTATTTCTATTGATGCAAATATCGATTTTTATACTTCTGCCTCTTCTGATAAAATAGATCCTCTTACCATTGGTTCTGCTTCCAGTAACGACTGGCATTTATATCCAAGTATTTCTTGGTCTGTTGAGGACGAAAAAACTGGAATAACACAGTCTCTATCTTATGCCTTTTCTAGAGAATTTGATTATAAATCTCATGGATTTACTGCTGGTATTAATTTTCAGTCCAAAGATAAAAATAGGGATTTAAATTTAAGAGGATCTGCCTTTATTGATACCTATATGGCAATTCTTCCAGCAGAATTAAGATCGATGACCTATCCTTCTGGTGCTAAAACTGATCGTATTGGAATATCTTTCAAAGGAAGAAATACTTTTGCCTTTGCAAGTTCACTTTCCCAAGTTATCACAGACCGACTGCAATTATTGGTAATGGTGGAACCAGCCTATCAACAAGGGTTTTTGTCGACACCCTTCCATAGAGTTTATTTTTCCAATGGAGATGTGACAACCGAAAAACTACCCGCAGAAAGATTAAAAATCCCAATAGGATTCAGAGGTTCTTATTTTTTGGGTGATCGAATAGTTTTAAGAGGTTTTTATCGGTTTTATTGGGACGATTGGGGAATGATAGCCCATACTGGAAGTTTGGAGGTGCCATATAAATTTACCCCATTCCTATCGATTAGCCCTTTCGCTCGTTATAATATCCAAGGCAAAGTACGATATTTTAGGCCTTATGGGTATCATGATGTTAATTCAGAATTTTATACTTCAGATTACGACTTATCTACTTTTAGTTCTTGGTTTGTTGGGTCTGGACTAAGAATGTCTCCTCCTGGAGGAATTTTAGGAATTTCGCATATTAACTCCATGGAATTGCGATATGGATACTACACTCGTTCCAATGGAATGCAGGCCCATAGTGTAACCGTGGCCTTTAAATTTAAATAATCTGATTTGAGTAATTTTTTAAATAGTGTGACTTTTTATTTCAATGAACCTATTTAGAAAATTACTCCTTTTTTTTTCCATTATTTTATGGAATCAATTTGCCGTTTTTTCGCAAAAAAATATTGTGAAAGCAAACGATGCTAATGCACCATTGCATGCTCTTCAACCTGATTATCCCATAAATTATTCTGTTCCTGTTCCAAGTGAAGTAAAAGCCCAAGTTGATAAGGTTTGGAATTATTTGGAAAAGTCAACCCCTAAATCCCTAGTAAATGAAAAAGGTGATATTTGGAGTGCGGGTATGCCTTATAATGCTAAATTGAAATTTGCCGAAGGGGATTTTCGCCCCATTTCCTATGAGTATGGGGTCACGTATTCTGGAATGTTAGAATGGTATAGAATAACCAATGAATATAAATATTATTCCTTTGTGGAGGATCGATTAGATTTCATTTCAGATGCAATGCCATCAGCCATTGATTTTGATAATGGGGAGAATAATCATATTTTAAGGGGTTTGGTTAGGCCAAAGGCATTAGATGATATTGGTGCTATGGCAATGGCTATCATAAAAGCCAAGAAATATGGATATTCAAAAAATATTGATGAGATTATCAGAAGAGCAGAGAAATTTATTCTTGAAGAAGAACATCGTCTCCCTGATAATACACTTGTTAGAATTCGCCCACTAAAAAATACCCTATGGTTAGATGATTTATACATGGCCTTACCTGCGCTGGTTCAAATGGGAAATCTTACCGGAGAACCAAGGTTTTATGAGGAAGTAAATCTTCAGTTTAATGCGTATTTCAAGAGAATGTTTAATAAAGATTTAGGAATTTATATGCATGGTTATTTAGAAGGTGCAGAAAGACATCCTGAATTTCATTGGGGAAGAGCAAATGGTTGGGCATTATTGACAGCCTGTGAAATTTTAGAATACTTGCCAGAAGATTCTCCTTTTAGACAAAATATCATGGAGAAAATGAAAATGCATTTAAATGGTTTATTAAATCTTCAATCTGGATCAGGATTTTGGCATCAATTATTAGATAAGGAGGATTCTTATTTAGAAACCTCTGCAACAGCCATATATACCTATGTAATTGCAAAAGGAGTAAATAAAGGCTGGCTAGATACAAGAGTTTATGGTCCTGCTGCAATATTAGGTTGGCAGGCAGTACAATCAAAAGTAAATGGAATTGGCCAGGTAGAGGGAACCTGTGTTGGAACTGGTTTAGCGTGGGATCCAGCATTTTATTATCATAGACCAATTTCACCTTATGCAGCACATGCATATGGTCCATTTTTATTGGCAGGTTCTGCCATTTATGAAATGCTTTCAAACCAAGGCTTTCATATAAATGATTCTGCCATACATATTAAAGAATAAGGATCTAAATAAAAATTATATGTTTGATTTAAGTGGAAAAATAGCTTTGGTTACCGGTTGCAAAAGAGGGATTGGAATGGCAATGGCTTTGGGACTTGCCGAAGCAGGAGCTGATATTATTGGAGTTTCAGCAAGTTTAGAACTTGAGAATTCTGAGATTGAAGCAAAAGTAAAGGCATTAGGACGAAAATTTAAGGCTTATCAAGCGGATTTTTCTAACCGTGAATCACTTTATAATTTTATCAAAAAAGTTTTAATTGAATTTCCACGTATCGATATTTTAGTGAATAATGCAGGAACCATCCTTCGGGATCCTGCTGCTGACCATTCCGATGAATTTTGGGATGAGGTTATGGAAGTAAATTTAAATTCCCAGTTTATTCTTTCTAGAGAAATAGGGAGAAGGATGATCGAGGAAGGTTCAGGAAAAATAATTTTTACCGCTTCCTTATTAAGTTTTCAAGGAGGGATTACTGTTCCAGGTTATGCCGCCTCAAAAGGAGGGATAGCACGCCTTACCCAAGCATTAGCAAACGAATGGGCAGGAAAAGGGGTAAATGTAAATGCAATTGCTCCAGGTTATATTGCAACCGATAATACGGAAGCCCTGAGAAATGATAAAACGAGGCATGACGCTATATTAGGACGTATTCCTGCAGGAAGATGGGGTGAGCCAGAGGATTTTAAAGGACCAGTAGTGTTCCTGGCCTCTAAAGCAGCTGATTATGTTCACGGGGAAATCCTTACCGTAGACGGTGGCTGGATGGGAAGATAAGGGAAGGATATTTTAGCCCATGAATTTATTCGTGGGATAAAATAAAGAGTGAAGAGTGAATTAATAATTAAGAATTAATAATTAAGAATTATGAAAAAATTAAAATTTTCTTTTCCATTGCCAACAATTTTG
>CAZVFE010000063.1:0-8613 GCA_964626405.1 uncultured Cytophagales bacterium
TTTGTGGGTATTATTTTCATCTTCTTTTTTTAGCAAAAATATAAAAAAAAGAGGAAAATAAAATTAATATTTAAATACCTTTCCTCCTGCTAATACTTCTTGTCTTGCTTCGTCGAACGTTACTCTTTCTCCTGTTCTATAAGCTGCATTAGACATGATAGTTGCAATTGAATGTTGGTATCCGGCTTCAATTGGAGCATTTGGAGTTTTTCTACTTCTTACGCATTCCATCCAATTCTTCACGTGATTATGCGTTAGATTATCTCTGCCAGTATTTGCTTCTGTAGCTACTTTTTCGCCTTTTAATTCTAAATTTGGCAATAAATTAGCTTCCAATCCCATCGCTTTTGCTTCTCTTTCTCTCAATCCACCGTTTGGCGAAATGATGTTGGTATCTAAATTTAATTCACCTCCATTTGAATAGTAAATTTCTTTAGTACCTCCTGCACCATTGGAGAATCGAGAAGTAAATTGTACCTGGAATCCAGAAGAAAGATCATCAGCTGGACCGTAATCAAATACTACTGTCATGGTATCAGCATTGGATCTTCCATCTTTCCATTGGTAAATACCCCCGTTTGCTACCGCTGAGCGAGGATGTGCTAAGCCAGAGAACCAGTGAACAGTATCAATCTGGTGCGACATCCATTGTCCTGGAATACCAGATGAATATGGCCAGAATAAACGATATTCTAGGTATTTTCTTGGATCGAATTTATCTTGAGGACGATTAATCAAATATCTTTGCCAATCAACATCAGATTCTCTAAGGTTTTTAGTAAGTTCTGGTCTTCTCCATCTTCCAGGTTGGTTAACGTTCCACATTAATTCAACCATAACGATAGGTCCAAAATCTCCAGATTTAATGAATTTTTCTGCAGCGTGGTAATTTTCGCCTGATCTTCTTTGAGAACCAATTTGAACAATTCTACCACTTTCTTTTACAGCCTTTAATACAGCTCTATTATCTTCCATTGTTTCTGCCAATGGTTTTTCAGTATAGGTATCACAACCTGCTTTTACCGCTTCAATGGTATGGATTGCATGTTGGAAGTCCGCAGTAGATATCATAACGGCATTTAAATCAAGTGATTTATCTGCATATAATTCATCATTATTTCTGTAAGCTTTTACAGATCCTCCTAATTTTTGTTCTAGATAGGCTTTTCCATCTTCTCTTCTTTTATTCCAGATATCCGAAATAGCAACCATTTCAAAATTATGTTCTTTTTGTAATTCTGCAAATGGAGGAACATGGGAGGCTCTATGTCTATCAGAGAAACCTACGCAGGCTACTCTAATTCGATCATTTGCTCCAACTATTTTTGAATAGGATTTTGCGGAAAATGCAATTGTTCCTAGGGAAGCTAAAGCAGTTTTTTGAATAAATTCTCTTCTTTCCATGATAATTATAGGTTTATTTAATTGATCTTACTTTAATATTTTTGTAGAAAACAGAATCTCCGTGTTCTTGGAATAAAACTGGACCTTTTTCCATCATTCCGAATCCTGGCCATACTTTATGTTTTGAATGTGCCACTAAAACACGGTAAGCAGGGCCACCTCTTTCGTATTCTAATACTTTGAAGCCATTATGCCAATGCTCTACATGATTATTTGGATAAACAATAACTCTTGCTCTATTCCAATCTCCGATTTTTGATTTAAATCTTGCATTTACTTTTTCTGAAGGAATTAAATCATATAAGGATGCCATAGTTCTATTTCCTTCCGTTCCTAATTTAGCATCTGGATGTCTTTCATCATCCAATACTTGATATTCTAGACCAATGGCAGATTTTCCTGAATTATACGTTTCATTTACAAAATATTTAAATCCAGAATTTGCACCTTCTGTTAATTTGAAGTCAAATGAAATCTCAAATGCAGAGAATTCTTCTTTCGAAATTATATCTCCACCGTCTCTTGCCTCTTGACCACCTTTACCATTCACATGTAATTGACCGTCTTCTACTGTCCATACACTTGGTGGAGGATTTGTGCTGAATGCTGATCTCCATCCGGTTAGGTCTTTCCCGTTAAATAATAAATGGTAACCTAATACTTTTTCTCCTTCTGAAATGGTATTGAGTGTATAATTTTCCACTGGAGGAGTAGTTTCAGCGGTAGTCGGACGAGGTCTCATATCTTTTCCGGTTTGGATTTTGATATTTTTCCATTTGATTTGAGTTCCTGCATCTTCTTTTTTGCCAATTGCATGTACTTGGAAGGCAATAATTCCTTCTGCAGTCATATCATCTACTAAATAGGCAATCGGTACATCATTGATCCAAGTACGGATAATTGAGCCAATAGCTTCAATGCGATAATGGTTCCATTCTCCATTTTTAAATGCTTTTTTTGCCGATGGATTTCTCTCGGTATGATATAACCAGCCTCTTCTTGCTTCATCATAAATACCACCAGCCCATCCTCTTTCGGAAGGATCAATCTCTACTTGATATCCATGAACTCTTCCATTCATGATATTTGGATCAGATATTGAACGAATTTGAATCCCAGAATTCATTGAGTCATCAATTAATAAATCACATTCTAGAATAAAATCACCATATTTTTTGTCGGTAGCCATGAATGAATTTGGAGTTCCATAAACTGTAGTTCCTACCATCATGCCATCTTTGACTTCATAAATTGCTTTGCCATTTAATTGCGTGAAGCCTGTGAAATCTTTTCCATTAAAAAGATTTGTCCATTTTTCTGCTTGTGCAGATACTAGATTTCCTATTAATAAAAAGGAAGCTAATAATAAAGTTTTTTTCATAATTGATTTAAATAGATTATACGGAATATAATTAAAAGTATGGGATTTGGAAAATTTACTCTTAAATTTGTGTTTAAAATTTAATTAAATAATTGATGAAAAAGCAAACAAAAGCGATTCGTTTGCAAACTAATCGTAGTGCTAATCGAGAACATTCAGTTCCTCTATATCTTACATCTAGCTTTGTGTTTGAAGATGCTGAGCAGGGTAGAGCCATTTTTGCCGATGAAGAATCTGGTAATATTTACTCTCGCTATATGAATCCTAATGTGGATGAATTTGTAGACAAGATGTGCATGTACGAGGAGGCAGAGGACGGACTTGCTTTTTCAACCGGAATGGCGGCAATATTTGGCGTAATGGGAGGCTTATTAAAACAAGGAGACCATATCGTTGCTTCTTATGCCTTATTTGGTTCTGCCCTTCAGATAATGAATAAAATCACTGCTAAATGGGGTATTGAAGTAACTTATATTGATGGTAGAGATTTAAATCAATGGGAAAGAGCCGTAAAACCATCGACTAAATTATTCTTTTGTGAAACACCTTCTAATCCAGGATTAGAAATAGTTGATATTGCTGGTTTAGCAAAAATCTCACAACCTAAAGGAATTATTTTAGCAGTAGATAATTGTTTCGCTACTCCTATAATCCAAACTCCTTTAAATTTAGGGGCTGACCTAGTAATTCATTCTGCAACTAAATTCATTGATGGTCAAGGACGAGTTTTGGGTGGTGTGGTTTGTGGTAAAAAAGAATATATTGATGAAATTCGTTTTTTTGCCAGACATACTGGTCCTTCTCTTTCGCCATTCAATGCATGGGTACTTTCTAAATCCCTAGAATTATTAGAATTACGAGTTGAAAAACAATCTTCTAACGCTTTAGAATTAGCTAAGGCTTTAGAAAATCACCCTCAATTGAATGGAGTAAATTATCCATTCCTAAATTCTCATCCTCAGGTTGATTTGGCTAAAAGTCAAATGAAAATGGGTGGTGGAATTATTACCATAGACGTCAAAGGTGGTTTTGAAAAGGTGGTTGAATTTTCCAAATTAGTTAAAATATTATCTATTTCACCAAATTTAGGAGATTCTCGTTCCATCATGACGCATCCTGCATCCACTACGCATTCAAAACTTTCGGAGGAAGATCGCCTTAAGGTTGGAATTACTCCAGGCCTGATTCGAATTGCTGTGGGTTTAGAGCATATAGATGATTTAAAAGAAGATATCCTTTCTGCACTCAATCAATTATAAAAATGGCCATTCTTTTTTCCATAGCCTTAATTAGTATAAATGTGATAATTTGCGTTTATGGAGAAAGAAAACTATCTGCATTTATGCAAGATCGTTTAGGTCCGATGGAGAATGGTAAATGGGGAACTTTTCAGCTATTTGCTGATTTGCTGAAATTAATTCAGAAGGAAGACATTGTTCCAAAAGCAGTTTCAAAAAAATTATTTCTATTGGCGCCTTGGTTGATATTTCTTTCCATTTTCGGAGCATTTTCTGTTATTCCTTTTGGTGCTGAAAACTGGTTTTTGGGTAGCAATAATTCTCTTGGCATTATGATATTAATAGGAATTTTAGGTCTAGATTCTATTGGTATTTTATTTGCCGGCTGGAGTTCAAATAATAAATTTAGTTTGTTGGGCGCTGTGCGTTCAGTTGCCCAAATCCTTTCCTTTGAGGTTCCAATGGGGTTGATATTATTATCTTTTGTGTTATTGACTGGTACATTGAATCTTCAGGAGATCAGTTTACAACAAGGAATTTATTCGGATGATACAATTTATTTATTTGGATTAAAATCTCTTGGTTTTGAATTGAATCATATTGGTGGGATATTTTCATGGAATATTGTCCGCATGCCTCTTTATTTTATTCTTTTCATTGTTTACTTTATTGTAACTTTAGCAGAATCTAATCGTGCTCCTTTTGATATTCCGGAGGCAGAATCAGAATTAGTTGGAGGTTTTCATACGGAATATTCTGGTTTACGTTGGGCAATATTATTTATGTCTGAATATGGGATGATGTTATTGTTATCGGTATTGGGCGTAGTTTTATTTTTTGGAGGATATTATTCTCCTTTCCCGAATTTAGGTTCTCTTCGTCTCGCAGATTGGACAAATGGTAATTTTGGTGAAATATCTGGAATCATTTGGGGATTATTTTGGCTTTTATTCAAATCTTATATTATAATTGTAATACAAATGTGGGTTAGATGGACTTTGCCACGGGTTCGTGTTGACCAACTGATGGAATTTAGCTGGAAGTTTTTAGTACCACTAAGTTTGGGTTTCGTCGCAATATCTGCCGTTTGGTCGATATTTTAAATTAAATTTATTATTACTTGCTAAATTCATTAAAATATTTTTGTTCTTGAAACGAAGTTTTATTTATTATATATTTTGTTTATCTCTAAACCTATTAAGCATTGCAGCTTTTTCGCAAGAAAATTCAATTCGCCTAATTAAAGGAAAAGTTGTAGATAGTAATACACTGGAGCCTCTTGAAGGGGCTTCAGTTGAACTAGATTTCAAAGATATAGGTGCTTCAACTGATAAAGAGGGAAAATTTGCAATTGTTGTTTCAACGGGGAAAGATTATGCCATTAAAATATCCTATATAGGTTATGATCCTTTTAGAAGGAGAATTCATGTAGACAAGGAAGATGTCATTCTAGATATTGAATTGGAAAATGTTGCTCAATCTTTAGAGGAAGTAATTGTTTCAAGTGCCAAAATGAAAGAGGATATTCAAACTCCTTCTTTGGGTGTTACGGTTTTATCTTTAAAAGGAATTAAAAAATTACCCACCATGATGGGGGAGGTAGATGTACTAAGAAGTATCCAAACTCTTCCAGGGGTATCTTCAGTGGGTGAAGGAGCGAATGGTTTAAATATTCGTGGTTCTCAAGTAGATCAAAATTTGATTTTTATTGATGAGACCCCCATTTTCAATCCGACCCATATGTTTGGATTATTTTCTGTATTTGCCTCGGATGCCATTCGTGATTTAGAATTATATAAAGGAGGAGTTCCAGCAAGATTTGGAGGAAGAGCAGCCACTGTGATGGACATTAAAATGGTTGATCCGAGCCTGAATAATTTTTCTTTGAAAGGAGGGATTGGTCCGGTTTCCAATAGAATTATGGCAGAAATTCCCTTGATTCAAGATAAATTATCCATTCTTTCTGCGGCGAGATTATCTTATAATGATTATTTATTTCGCCATTTTGCCGACCCTCAATTTCAGAATTACCGAGCAAATTTTGCGGATATAGCAACAAAAATTTTATATAAACCGAATAATTCAAATTCAATCACTATTTCAAATTATATCTCTTCAGATTATTATAAAGTGGATTCCTTGTTTAGTTTACAAAATGTGGTAGCTAAGGAAACTAAATTTAATTATGGACATAATAATTATTCCTTTCATTGGTCTCATTATTTTTCACCTAAATTAAGCTCCGTTTTAGCATTGGCATCAACTTTTTACAAGACCAAAACCTACGCTCCAGATTCGATCAATTCCATTGATTTAAATTCCTATATCGATTATCGAAATGCACATTTAAGCTTTGATTATATTCCAAATGATAAGAATGTTTTGAATTTTGGTATAATGACAACCAGATATGATATTTCACCGGGAAAGCTAAATGAATTTGTAAAATCAAGAATAGGAACTGTCCTTCTTCCCAATGAATATTCCTATGAATTAGCAGCTTATGTGGATGATGAATACAGAATAAGTAAAAAATTTGCCTTTCAATTAGGCTTACGATATAGCCAATATTATCGAATTGGTCCTGGTGAAACCAATTATTATCTTGAGGGAATACTTCCTACTGAGGCATCTTTAACAAAAACAGAAATTTCAGAAAAAGGTAAAATTATGGCAAAATATGGAGGATTTGAGCCTCGTTTAACCATGCGTTATGCCTTTGATGATGAAACGACCTTGAAAATGGGATATAATAGAATGCGACAATATTTTCAATTAGTTTCCAATAATACGACGCCACTTCCAACTTCCCGTTATAAAACTGCAGATTCCTATGTGAAGCCTCAAATTGGAGATTTTGTTTCATTGGGTTTCTTCAAAAATTTTGATTCGAATATTTACGAGATTTCTGCTGAGACCTATTATCGAAATGTACAAAATACACTCGATTTTATTTCAGGAGCGAATTTACAATTGAATCCCTATATTGAAACGCAATTTATAGGTAGCAAAGTAAAAGCTTATGGTTTAGAATTAATGGCCCAAAAGAAAAAAGGAGAGGTAAGTGGTTGGGTTGCCTATACCTATTCAAGAGCATTTACCAGGGTTGTTGGAAATTTCCCACCAATTACGACCATAAATGATGGAAATTGGTTTCCTACCAATTATGATAAACCGAATACGGTCAATATTTTCGTTAATATTGGTCAGGGAAAACACCATAGTTTTTCCTTTAATTTCGCCTATAATACCGGAAGACCTTATTCAAAACCCTCTGGTTTTTATTCGATAAATAATGTTTCTTATCCTGTTTATGAGGCGAGAAATAATGCTAGGGTGAGAGATTATCATCGTTTGGATTTTTCGTGGACAGTCTCCAATGCTTCTATGAAAAATAAGAGATGGATTGGATCTTGGGTTGTGACAATTTATAATCTATACGGACGCAAGAATCCTTATTCTTTATTTTTTAGATCGAAGGGAAATACATTGAGTCCGTATGAATTAAGTGTATTTGCTACTCCATTAGTTTCGCTAACCTATAATTTTAATTTTACGAAAAAAAATGAATAGAATTCGCTCTATATATTACTTTTTTCTTTTGGTTCTAGGGTTCCAGTTAGAATCTTGTATTTTTCCTGCAGTGAATTTTGAGGAATTGGGTGGTGAATCCTATTTAACTGTGGAGGCTGAAATCCATAATGGCGAGGCTTTGAATTTTGTAAAATTATCTTCTTCTGCCAATTCAATAATACGAGGAAATTCCATTCCAATATCTGATGCCCAGGTGTATATTGTAGATCAGGCTGGAACACGAACTGATTTTTATTTAGATCCTACAGTAAGGGGTAGATATATACCCAATAATAGCTTTAAAGGTCAAACTGGAAACAAATACCAACTTCATATAAAGACCGTTTCAGGTGATGAGTTTGAATCTGAATTTGAGGAATTGAAGCCTGTTCCTGAAATTAAAGAATTGAATTATGAATATACCCTTGAGGATGCTCGTCCGAAACAAGATGCCTATCGAATAGGATTTGATGTAACAGTTGACTTTAAAGATTTGCCAGAAATGGGGAATTTCTATCAGTGGACTTGGATGCATTATGAAAAATTGGAAATTTGTACATCCTGTGGAAACGGATCCTATTATGATTTTTATAATATGGAATGTAGATTTCCACGAAGAAGTACTAGTTCGGCTACAACCAACTATCGATGTGATGGAAATTGTTGGGAATTAGTGAAAAATCAGGATTTACAAGTTTTTAGTGATGTATTAACGAATGGACAAGATGTTGTGGGGAAAGATATTTTAAGAGTTCCTTATGATGGTTCTTCGAATTATTATTTAAAGGTTCAGCAAAGGGCGATAAACCCTAGTGCTTATACATTTTTTGCTTCCTTAGTGAATTCTTATCAAAATTCAGGATCCTTGTATGATATTCCTGCTGAGACAAAATTTTCGGTGAATATTCATTGTACTTCTAACCCAAATAAAAAGGTATTAGGGATTTTTAATGTATTTGGATTAAGCGAAAAAATCCTCATTATAGACCGTTTCAATTCTGTTCCTCCGAATACCAA
>CAZVFE010000064.1:0-8608 GCA_964626405.1 uncultured Cytophagales bacterium
AATCAATATTTAGAGGAAGACGAAATCGATTTAAGAGAATTGATTATTCCCATTTGGAAAAATAAATTTAAAATAATAATAATTGCTTTAATTACTGGAATTGGAACTTTAGCTTATAATTTCACTATTGACAATTATTATACTACCTCCACAAAATTATTGCCAGAAGCAAGTTCTGGATCATCTATGGGAGGTGGAGGATTAAGCAGTCTTGCTGGTTTGGCAGGAATAAATCTAAATTCAATGGGATCTGGAGGTGAGGCTTATCGCCCGGACCTATACCCTGAGGTCCTTAATTCAATTGAATTCAAAAAAGAACTATTAAATCAAAATTTTTATTTCTCTACTTTAAAGAAAAATTTAAGTTTAAAAGAATATTTATTACAAGATTCAAAATTAGAAATAAATGAAAAACCCTTAATTTTTGATAAGGAGGAAGTAATAAAAAATACTAAAAATTTAATACTTTCAGACTTAGAAGAAAGTTCATTATTGAAAACAATTAGTTCCAAAATTTCAACAAGTTTAGATAAGAAATCAGGAATAATATCAATTAATGTTACCTTGACAGATCCTGTAGGAGCAGCAGAAATTACTGAATTTTCAAAAAATTATTTATCTGATTTTATTCAAAATTACCGTACTGAAAAGCAGAAAAAAGAATTAGAATATTTAGATTCTCAATATAAAGAAGCGGAAGTCAAATATAATACAGCATTAAAAGCCTTATCTTCCTTTCAAGATGGAAATGCAGATATCTATTCCAATGCTATTAAAGACAGAGAAAGAAGGTTAAATGACGAATTAAATATTGCCTATAATCTTTATTCAGCATTGAGCACTCAAAAAGCGCAGGCTGAATTACAATTAGAAAAAGCAAATCCAGTAATTCAAGTTTTAGAACCTGTGGTAATTCCAATAGAAAAAGCAGGACCTACCAAGGCCATAAATTCAATTATTGGTACATTTATTGGAGGTATTTTAGCGGCAGGATTCTTTTTGATAAAAAGTTTTAAAGTATTTGATTTCTTTAAAACTTTAAATTAAGAGAACTTATTTTAAAGTTCTCTTAATTTCTTTCATTTCATAACACTCAAAGGTATCTCCTTCTTGAATATCATTAAAACCTTTGATGGACATTCCACATTCATATCCGAACTTAACCTCTTGAACATCATCTTTAAATCTTTTTAGAGCTGAGATCTCTCCGTCATGAATTACAACGAATTCTCTAATTACTCTAATCTTATGCGCTCTTTTGATATTTCCTTCTAAAACATAACAACCTGCAACAGTACCTACCTTAGATATTTTAAACACCTCTCTTACCTCTATCGTTCCTGTCACAACTTCCTCAAATTTAGGAGCTAATAATCCTTCCATTGCAGCCTTGATGTCTTCAATTACCTGATAAATAATTGAATAATTTCTTATTTCAATCTGCTCATTTTCTGCCATTCTTCTGGCATTTAATGAAGGTCTAACTTGGAAGGCAATAATTACTGCATCTGAAGTACTTGCTAATGCAACATCAGACTCAGATACCTGTCCCACTCCTTTATGAATAATTCTAATTTGAACTTCTTCAGTAGATAATTTCAATAATGAATCTGAAATAGCTTCAACTGAACCATCCACATCACCTTTTACAATTACATTTAATTCTTTAAAGGTACCAATGGCTTTTCTTCTTCCAATTTCCTCTAAAGTAATATGTTTTCTTGTTCTAAGCGATTGTTCTCTTAAAATTTGTTCACGTTTATTGGCAATTTCTTTAGCCTCACGTTCATTTTCTAAACTTAATAATTTATCTCCTGCTTGAGGCGCCCCATTCAATCCTAATACTTGAACAGGTGTAGAAGGACCAGCCTTGGATACTTTAGATCCGGTATGATCAAACATTGCCTTTACCCTTCCAAAATTATCTCCTGCAAGCATCATATCTCCAATCTTCAAAGTTCCAGCTTGGATCAATAAAGTCGTTACATAACCCCTTCCCTTATCTAATTCAGCTTCAATAACTGTTCCTACAGCTTTTTTATTTGGATTGGCTTTTAATTCTAATAATTCTGCTTCCAATAATACTTTATCAAGTAATTCATTAATACCTAATCCAGTTTTAGAGGAAATTTCTTGAGTTTGATATTTTCCACCCCATTCTTCCACTAGCATATTCATTGTAGCTAATTCTTCCCTAACTTTATCCGTGTTAGCACCTTCTTTGTCCACCTTAGAGAAAGCAAAAACAATTGGCACTCCTGCCACTTGTGCGTGATTTATCGCCTCTTTGGTTTGTGGCATCACACTATCATCTGCTGCAATTACAATAATTGCAACGTCAGTTATTTTGGCCCCTCTTGCTCTCATCGCAGTAAAGGCTTCGTGACCAGGCGTATCCAAGAAGGTTATTTTCTTTCCTGAATCCGTTTGAACAGAATATGCCCCAATATGCTGAGTAATTCCTCCTGCCTCTCCTGATGCTACTTTTGCTCTTCTAATATAATCTAATAAGGAAGTTTTACCATGATCAACGTGACCCATTATTGTTACAATAGGTGCTCTTTCAATCAAATCTTCTTCATTATCTTCAACTACTTCTTCAACAGCTTCAATTTCTTCTTCAGCAGAAACAAAACTTACTTCATAATTAAATTCATCTGCAATAAAAGTAATTGCCTCCGCATCTAAACGCTGATTGATAGAAACGAACATTCCTAAACTCATACATACGGAAATTACTTCATTGACAGACACATCCATTAGAGAAGCTAAGTCACTTGCTGAAATAAATTCAGTTACCTTTAAAATCTTTGATTCTTCCTGCTCAGCAGCTTGTCTTTGCTCCTCAGCCTCCATTCTCTCTTTTCTTCTTTCTCTTCTTTTATCAGCACCAAAATTCTGCTTAGTACCACTTGCCTGTAATTTGGCCATGGTAACCTTAATCTGGTCTTGAATATCCTTTTCAGATAATTCCTCCTTTTGATTTACTGGCTTAGCACCTTTCTTAGGACCTTTATTATTTCCATTAAATTTATTTCCTCCTCTCTTATCATCTTCTGCCCCTCCTCCTTTCTTTTCATCCTTCGTAATTCTTTTTCGCTTATGCTTTTTGTCGTTCGAAGATCTTTCAGTAGGTGTTGGTAAATCAATTTTTCCTAAAACGGTAAGACCTTTCAAAGTCTTACGCTTTGCTTCAATTTTTTCAATTGTTTCCTCAATTGCATGAACTTCTGGAGTTTCCTTGTTTTCCTCCTTTTCTTGAGTCTCCTTTACAGGTTGTTCAACCTCCTCCGACTTAGCTTCTACTACTATTTCCTCTTTTATTTCCTCTTTGACACTCTCCTGCTTTGGCTCTTCTTTTGGCTCAATGATTGGATCAGGCTGAATCTCTGGCTTTGGCTCAGGCTTAGGTCTTACTGGATTACCCTTAGCATCCAATTCAATCTTTCCTAAAACCTTTAATCCTCCAGCCTTCGGACTTTCTTCAGGTTGTTTTTGAACTGGCTTTTCCTTAACCTCTTCCTCTTCATCTTCTTCTTCAATAAATAAGTCTGGATCAACCTTTGGCTTTTCCTCTGGTTTTTCAACTACAGCAGAAGGACTTTCCTTCACCTCCACTAATGTAGGGGCATCAAATTCCTCAGCAATAAGTTTCAACTGCTCAAAATTCAACTTGGCATTCGGATTATTGTCAACCTTATGCCCGACACCTGCTAGGTATTGAATAATCGTATTCAAACCAACATTAATTTGCCTTGCTACTTGACTTAATCTCATTGTTTTTTCTTCTGCCATAACTTATTTAATCAATTTTTTTTATTCAAACTCTGAACGTAAAATCTCTAAAATTTCTTCTATCGTTTCTAATTCAAGTTCTGTTCTTCTTTCTAATTCTTCTTTCGATAATGCTAAAACTTGTTTTGCCGTATCCAAACCAATTTTATGCAACTCCTCTAAAACCCAATCCTCAATATCATCAGAGAATTCTACTAATTCCACATCCTCATCATCCATCTCATCTTTCGGAAGATCTCTAAAGACATCTATTTCATAACCAACTAATTTTCCAGCTAATTTAATATTTTGCCCTCCTCTACCAATTGCCATAGATACCTGATCAGAATTTAAATATACGGATATTCTCTTTCTTTCATTATCTATTTTCATAGAATTAAGCTTAGCAGGACTCAAAGTTCTAGCCACTAATAATTCTAAATTATCTGTATAATTAATTACGTCAATATTTTCATTTTGTAATTCTCTCACAATTCCATGAATTCTGGATCCCTTCATTCCAACGCATGCTCCTACCGGATCAATACGATCATCGAAAGATTCGACCGCTACTTTAGCCCTTTCCCCTGGTTCTCTTACAATCTTGCGAATAGTGATTGTTCCATCATAAATTTCAGGAATTTCTTGTTCAAATAATCTCTCAAGGAATACCGGAGAAGTTCTAGACATTATGATTCTAGGCGTTCCATTATTCATTTCTACCTTGTGAATTACACAACGAATAGAATCTCCTTTTTTATAACGATCCTTTGAAATCATTTCAGTCTTTGGTAAAGTTACCTCATTATCATCAGAATCTATAATAATTAATTCTCTTCCCAAAATTTGATATACCTCACCACTTACTAATTCTCCTACAAGATCTTTGTATTTATCAAATAAAGACTCTTTTTCTAAATCTTTTATTTTTTGAATCAAAGTTTGTCTAGCTGTCTGTACTACCCTTCTACCAAAAACCTCTAATCCAATTAATTCAGCAACCTCTTCACCAATCTCAAAGTCAGGCTCAATTTCCTTCGCCTCCGCTAATGGAATCTTATCAAAATCCCAAATATCCTCAGAATTATCGTCAACAATCTCACGAATTCTCCACATTTCTAAATCCCCACTCTCAGGATTCACAATAACATTGAAGTTTTCATCAGACCCATATTTTTTACGGATCATCGTTCTAAATACTTCTTCTAATACCGAAATCATCGTCGGCTTATCAATGTTCTTTTCCCTAGCAAAATCTGCAAACGAGGAAATCAAATCAGCACTGTTCATTATAACTGCATTTTAAAATGAAACTTGAACTTTTATTTTATCAATTTTATCCAAAGAAACCCTTGTGGCCTCCTTTTCTTTTTTTACTAAATGTTTATGTCTCTTCTCCTTAAAAAAGATTATCTCGTCCCCCTCCTTACCCACTAATTCCCCCTCAATATTCTCCTCCTCCTTCATCCAAATCTTTATTTTCCTCCCTTTATTTTTCTCAAACTGCCAATCATATTTTAAGGGTTTATCTATTCCTGGAGAAGATACCTCTAAATTATAAGCTTCGGCAATTAGATTATTTTCCTCGATCCAATTTGAAAGGCCTCTGCTAATCTTAGCACAATCCTCTATCTGAATACCTTCCATTGTATCCAATAACAACGAAATTTCCAATCGCTTGAATCCAGGCTTTACCTCTAAATCTACAAAGAAAATGTCCTTCCCATTTATTTCTTTCTCTACCCAATCTTTAATTTGTTGATCTAAATTCATAAAATTTTTGGACTATAAACAAAAAGAGGGATTTGAGCCCCTCTTCTTTTCTTAAAATCTGCACAAAAATAATAAAAAAAGCTTAATATTCCAAGTTTTAACGAAAACTGTTTGATAAAATAAGATGTTTGATAATTTATTGATTAAAAAACCGTATTTTTACCCTTTGTATTATAAACATTTTCAAGAAATTTATGTCTTACAATTTATTAAAAGGGAAAAAAGGTATTATATCTGGCGCCCTTGATCCAAATTCAATCGCTTGGAAAATTGCAGAAAGAGCCTATGAAGAAGGCGCTCAATTTACTTTAACAAATGCTCCGATCGCTATGAGAATGGGGGAAATCAATAACCTTGCAGAAAAAACGAATGCAAAAGTAATCGGTGCTGATGCCACTTCCTTAGAAGATTTAGAAAATTTATACGAAGAATCAATGGATTTCCTTGGAGGAAAAATCGATTTCGTGCTTCACTCAATAGGAATGTCTACCAATATTAGAAAAGGTAAAGAATACGATGATTTAAATTATGATTGGTTCATGAAATCTTTAGACGTATCCGCTCTTTCCTTTCATAAAATGCTTCAAGTAGCTATGAAAAAGGACGCAATTGCAGATAATGGTTCCGTAGTGGCCCTTTCTTATATTGCAGCTCAACGTTCCTTCCCAGATTATACAGATATGGCTCAAGCAAAAGCAATGCTAGAATCTATCGCTAGAAGTTTTGGTTACCAATATGGTAAAAAGAAAGGTGTTAGAATTAATACCGTTTCTCAATCCCCAACTAAAACAACCGCTGGAACTGGAATTAGCGGCTTTAATGCATTCTATGATTATGCTGAGGCTATGGCTCCTCTTGGAAACGCAACCGCAGACGATTGCGCTGATTATGTAATCACACTTTTCTCAGATCTTACGAAAAAAGTAACTATGCAAAATCTTTTCCACGACGGTGGTTTCTCCGGCGTAGGTATTTCCGAAAAATTAATGGACAAACTAGGTAGCTAAAATTTAAACCCTATGTTCATTTGAATATTTATGGGGAGAGTTGAATATCCATAACTTTCCTCATATTTTTTGTTCAAAATATTCCTCCCCATAACCGCAATATTCCACTTTGAATTCAATTTATAATTCAAATTTAAATCAACTATTCCATAGGATCCTAAATCTACATCCTCAACAGAATAAGTTTGCTCATTATAATAAGCATCTATTCTTTTAGATAAATAATTATACCCTAAATTTAAATTTAATTTCTCCAAAATCGGATAATTAACTCCTAAACTAAATTTAAAATTTGGTCTTCGATATAAAATATTCCTTTCCTCCACTAAATCATTTTCTCTTGTTTTTCCCTTCAAATAGGAAAAATTCGTCTGAATACCAATTTTTTGAATTTGATAATCAAAATTCAATTCTACTCCTTGAATTTTTTGAGATTGAAAATTTTCATATTTCCCATAAGGAAAATCCGGCAAGGAAGTAAATACTACTCCATCTTTAGACAAATTATTAAAATAAACTATTTGTAATCTTCCCAAATCCAATTCCTGCTTTAAACCAAATTCAAAATTCTGGGATCGCTCTGGAACTAGATTTAAATTCCCATAGGGACTAAATAATTGGTATAAAGAGGGTACTTTAAATCCTGTATAATAATTAAGAAATAATTTTGATTCGGAATTGATTCGATAATAAGGATTTAGACTATAAGTAATAAATTGGCCGAAATTAGAATTATAATTTCCTCTAATTGCTAATTCAATTCCACCAAAATCTTCCCAATCCTTTTCATATGCACCATATAAAGCAAATAATTTTTGTTGAGCCAAACTAGGGTCAATTTCAGGACTCGAATATAGCCAACCATCACCAATAGAAACGTCTGATTGTTCTGTTTTTTGTGAACGATATTCAAAACCAACTATTCCTTCCCCACCAAATAATTTATTTATTTTAATAAAATTTTCATATCCACTTGACCAACCAATATAATCTGCACGATAATAATTAGAATAAGCAGATGGCAATATTTCCAAGGAATCATTTAAAAATACCCTAGCCGTACGATTATTAAAATACTTTTGTTGCCAACGAATATTGGCAAAATCTTTGGTCCATAAAATTCTAGCTGAACGATGATCCGTATGACTTGAATAATCTGATTCATCCAAATAAGGCCCTGAATCTAATTCGATATTATTGCCAGAAATAACACCATAAAATTCTAAATAACCCATTTTTTTGAAATCTCTTTGAATAGAAAACCGAATATTTTCCTGTACGAAAGAATCTTTTTCTCCATTTTCAATATTTGCTGAACTTATTCCTTTAGACTGAAGTCTATTATATTTCAACATCCAATTCCATTTACCTTGATTCCCATTCAATCTTATATTAGGAGAAAAGGTATTAAAAGAACCTCCACTTAAGTTGACATCTCCCTCCAATTTAGTATTGGTTGATTTTAGACTTACTAAATTGATAACCCCAAGCATGGCATCTGAACCATATAGTGAAGAAAGGCCTCCTCGAATTATTTCAATCCTTTCCAAACTTCTAAGATCTATCAAATTCCAATCGAATACTTGGGTAATTTGCGAAGGATCATTCAATGGAAATCCATCAAGCATTACTAAAACTTGGCCCGTATTTCCTCCTCTCATGTATAATTCCTGATTAGTACCAGGGTTTGAACGAGAACCATTTACAACAATACTTGCCTCTTGTGCCAATAATTCTCCAATATTTTTACCAAAATTTTGATGAATTTTAACACTATCAATAATGTCTACAACTTTTCCAGTGGAAGATAATTTCGACAAGAATTTTGGTGCTGAAACGAGCACTTCATTTAATTCTACTTCATTTTGACCAAGCAAAGCATTGGATTGAATAAATAGGACAACCAATAGGTATAGACCTACTTTTCTAATTGTTTTTTTCATAAATAAAAAATAAAAATATTCGTGCTCGCTTGGAGAATCATCCATCGTGACCCCTAAAGTAAGAGTTGAAAAAGGCAGGTCTCCTGACTTTATTCCATTTCTTTTCTGCCT
>CAZVFE010000065.1:0-8515 GCA_964626405.1 uncultured Cytophagales bacterium
TCTTGTTCAGTTTGGGAAAAAGCCCCGAAAGAAATTATTGTTAAGAAAAAAGCAAGGATTAGCTTCGTTTTAATGGAAAACTTATTTATAAACATTTGTATTAATTTATATAATTATTTCCAAAATTAAGAAGCTTTACCTACTTGTGCAAATTTAACATGTTACTTAATGAATTATATGCATTATTTTGTATTTCAGCAGGTATTTGAATTTCTGGCAATTCAAAATAAAGAGCATTGTATAATTTTTCTAAGGTATTCATTTTCATATAAGGACATTCACTGCATGCGCAGGTATTCTCTTCGCTAGCGGGTGCAGGAATTAATTTTTTATTTGGAACAGCCATTTTCATTTTATGTAAAATGCCTGCTTCCGTTGCTACTATGAAAATATCCTTCTCTGATTTTTCGACATAATTTAATAATGCAGTTGTAGAACCAATATAGTCTGCTTGTTCCAAAATATTTTCCTTGCATTCTGGGTGTGCTATTAATTCAGCTTCTGGAAATTCTTGTTTTAATTTTTTGAGTTTTTCTAGTGAAATATCAATATGAACCATACAAGCTCCTTCCCATAGAATCATTTTTCTACCTGTAACCTTCTCTACGTATTTTCCCAAATTATAATCTGGAGCAAAAATGATTTCTTTTTCCTTTGGAATAGAATTGACAACCTGAACCGCATTGGAGGATGTACAAATTATATCAGTTTCAGCCTTAATTTCTGCAGAACAATTAATATAAGAAACAACTACTGCATTTGGATGTTTCGATTTTAACTGTCTAAATTCCTCTACAGGAACCGAATCGGCTAATGAACATCCTGCATTAAAGTCAGGAACTACAACCTTTTTATGTGGATTCAAAATTTTGGCAGTTTCTCCCATGAAATGAACCCCACAAAAGACAATTAAATCGGCATCTGTTTTTTCCGCTTCTTGAGAAAGGCCTAAACTGTCCCCAATATAATCCGCTAATTCTTGAACTTCACCATCCACATAATAATGTGCAAGAATAACTGCATTTTTTTCTTTCTTTAACCTTTTTATACCATTTATTAAATCTTCTCCTTTAGGGGCAGATCTACTTACATATCCTATTCTATTTGCTTCTTCTTGAATATTCATTATTGAAATTTTGCTTTTAAACTTAAATCAAGACTTTTTATTTGATGTGTTAGGGCTCCTACAGAAATATAATCTACCCCTGTCTCACCATATAATCTTAAGGTTTGTTCCGTAATTCCACCTGAGGCCTCTGTTGTAAACCTTCCATTTATTTTTCGAATAGCATCTCTTAAATCTGAAGGACTAAAATTATCTAACATGATGCGATCTATTTTTCCAATATCTAAAACTTCTTCAAGTTCTTTAAAATTTCTAACCTCAATTTCGATAGGAAGGTTTAAATTATTTTGAATATTATATTCATTACTTTTTAAAATTGCATTTTTTATTCCACCAGCAAAATCAACATGATTATCTTTAATCAATATCATGTCAAATAATCCGTAACGATGATTTACGGCTCCTCCGATTTTACATGCCCATTTTTCCGCAATTCTAAAATTGGGGGTGGTCTTCCTAGTGTCCAATAATTTTGCTTTAGTACCCTCTAAAATATTGACTAATTTCCTTGTATAGGTTGCAATTCCAGACATTCTTTGCATGCAATTCAAAACTAATCTTTCTGCTTTTAATAGGGATTGTGCATTTCCTTCGACCTCCAAAACAATATCTCCAATTTGAATAAAATCTCCATCCCTTTTAAAAATTTCAATTTTAAAATTTGAATCCACATAATTGAAAATTTGAAGGCTTAAATCTAGTCCAGCTAATATTCCTGCTTCTTTTACAATTAATTTAGCCGTTCCTTTTTTTGTCTCTGGAATGGTGGATAAACTTGTATAATCCCCTGAACCAACATCCTCCATTAGAGCAAATTGAATAAATTCTTGGATTTTATCTGGATTTAAATAATTGTACATGGTGTAAAAGTACTGAGAAATTTAGAATAATAGAATTTTTGTATTTGGGAAATTTTCATATTTTTGCATGTGATTATGAAAAATCTACAGAATATTTCAAGATTAATCCTATTTTCTTTGGTCATCCTTTTTATAATGGTGAGTCCAATGGATAGTTATTCCTATTCAGTAGAAAAATCTTCTAATTCTAAAAAAGAGCAAAAATCCTCAAACAAATCTCGAACTGAATTATCCGTTCACAAGGTTTTTCAACAATCAAATACACTTGAAATAGATTTTTCTGAAGCAGAATTTATTAATCCTATTTCATTTAAAATTTTTGCTCCTAATATCATTAATCAGAATAAAGAACATTCGTTTAATAATAATGTTTTTAATAAAATC
The DNA here is from genome assembly GCA_964626405.1 of uncultured Cytophagales bacterium. Taxonomy (GTDB): domain Bacteria; phylum Bacteroidota; class Bacteroidia; order Cytophagales; family Spirosomataceae; genus CAZVFE01. The sequence continues at coordinate 2,371 of CAZVFE010000065.1, forward strand.
TTATTTAATTATATAATTGCCACTAATGCCCCCTAAGCAGGGCTTCAATTGCTTATCAATATTATCATTTTAAAAAATTACAAAAAATTAAATATTAAATTTCATGCGTTATAAAGGTACCATTGTTTGGCTTACTGCCATAATTTCTGCTTTATGTATATTTTTTCTTTCATTTACATGGAAAGCAGATCAAATCAAAGAAGAATCAATTGCTTATGCAACTGATGCAACAGGGAAATTAGACCCTGCCAAAAAATTACATTTTGTAGATTCACTTTGGAAAAAAGAAGTCTATTTAGGTTATACTTTCCAAGACGTTACAACTTATGCTTTGCACAAGGGTCTCGACTTAGAAGGTGGTTTTCATGCGGTATTGGAGGTTTCTCCAGTAGAAATTTTAAAGGCTATCTCAGGAAATAATAATGATCCAAATTTCAGAAAAGCTTTAGAGGAAGCTGCAAAACAGCAATTAAATTCTAATTTAACTTTTAATGAACTGTTTTATCAAGAATTTGAGAAGATTGCTCCAAATCAAGGATTAGCGTCCATATTTGCAAACTCAATAAATAGAGGTAAAATCGATTCTCAGTCTTCAGATTCTGAGGTAAGAAATGTGATTGATCAGGAAATTGATGGTGCTGTGGATAGAGTGTACAAAATTATCCAAGCACGTATTGATAAATTTGGAGTTGCTAATCCGAATATTCAACGTTTACCTGGGTCCAATAGAATTCAAGTTGAATTACCTGGTGTTGAAAATCCTGAAAGAGCTAGAAAATTATTGTCGAGTGCAGCAAAACTTGAGTTTATTGAATGTTATGAAATTGCTGATGTACAAGGAAGTTTCTCTGCTTTAGGGAATTTATTAAGTCAGGAGGCAAAAGCAAATGATACAAAAGAAAGTTCAACTGCGACAGAAGATTTGTCTTCCCAACTATCAGGAACAAAATCTGCTGATTCATCGGCTTTAAATCAGGATGTTTTATCAAAATTATTTGTTTCCTTAGGAAATTCTTTAGGAGTTAATGCTAAAGATACGGCAGAAGTGGCAGCTATTTTTCAGAGAGATGATGTTCGTGCATTATTTCCTTCAGATTTTTCTTTTGCATGGACTGCCATTCCTGTGGCATCAGCAACGGGAGATGAAATTTTTACTTTTGAAATCTTCAGGAAAGCACCTCGTCAGAAGGCACCATTAGAAGGTGATGTTATTACAGATGCTGGAGTTGATTTTGATCAATTAGGAAGACCTGAGGTTACCATGGCCATGAATGGAACTGGTGCAAGAATTTGGAAAAATTTAACAGGGGCTAATATTGGGAGAAGAATTGCTATTGTTTTAGATGGTTATGTTTATTCTGCTCCTGTAATTAATGGTGAAATTCCTGGCGGAAGATCTTCTATTTCTGGTTCATTTACTGTTGAACAAGCGCAAGATTTGGCAAATGTTTTAAAGGCAGGTAAATTGCCAGCACCTACTAGAATTGTGGAGGATGCATTTATTGGTCCATCTTTAGGAGCTGAATCTATTAATCAAGGTTTGATTTCCATGTTAATTGGTTTAGCCTTGGTAATTGTATTTATGGTTGGATATTATGGTAAATCTGGTTGGATGGCTAATTTAGCTTTAATTTTCAACGTATTCTTCATCATGGGAGTTTTGGTTCAAATTCAAGCAGCTTTAACTTTACCAGGTATTGCAGGTATCGTTTTAACCTTGGGTATGGCTGTTGATGCTAACGTTTTAATTAATGAAAGAATTCGTGAAGAATTAGCGAAGGGAAAAAATTTATTAGAATCGATTAATCAAGGATACTCTAAAGCATTATCTGCTATTTTAGATGGAAATATTACCACTTTCTTAATTGGAGCTATCTTAATTATTTTTGGATCAGGTTCAGTTAAAGGATTTGGTGTTACCTTGTCTATCGGTTTAGTTACATCTGTATTTACTGCTGTTTATCTTTCTCATATTTTTGTTGATTTGATGGCAAAAAGAGCTATTAAGTCTGGCAAGGAAAAAGATATGACTTTTGATACCTTCATTTCACATAATTTATTTAAGAATTGGAATTTTGATTTTATCAGAAAAAGAAAAATCTCTTATATTTTCTCAGTAATTCTTATTTCTGTCGGAATTTTAGCCATCGTTGCAAAAGGAGGATTTAATTTAGGTGTTGATTTCAAAGGTGGACGTTCTTATATAGTAGAATTTAGTCAACCTGTAGAGGCTGGTTCGGTTAAGGCAGCTCTTCAAGATGATTTCGAAGGAAATAGTTTAGAGGTTAAAACCTTCAATGGTCCAACAAAATTAAAAATCACTACTGCTTATTTAGTTGAAGATGAGTCATCAGAGGCAAATCTATTGGTAAGAGAAAAATTGGATAATGGACTTGCACAATTTTCTGCGATGAATCCAAATGTCTTATCTACATCAAAAGTAGGAGCATCCATTGCGGATGATATTCTGACTCAATCATTTGTTTCAATTTTATATGCATTAATAGCAATATTTTTGTATATTCTAATTCGATTCAGACATTGGCAATATTCTCTTGGTGGAGTTGTTGCCTTAACCCATGATGCTTTAGTAGTATTAGGATTAGTAGGAATTGTTCGATTCTTTGGTTTAGAGTTAGAAGTTGATCAAGTATTTATTGCTGCAGTTCTTACGGTAATTGGTTATTCAATCAATGATACAGTGGTAGTATTTGATAGAATTAGAGAAGAGGCTGGTCCGAAGGCAGATATTACAAATAAGGAAGCAATGATTGATACAATTAATAATTCCATCAATAAAACGATGTCAAGAACAGTTATGACTGCAACTACGGTATTCTTAGTGGTAACAGTATTATTATTCTTTGGAGGTGATGTCTTAAGAGGTTTCTCTTTTGCCATGTTTATTGGGGTCATAATTGGGGTTTACTCTTCTATTTTTATTGCATCACCTATTGTGATTGACTTTGGGAAAAAGAAAAAATAACAAACTATGAATAGATCTATTTGGAGAAAAAAACCAATGTCGGCTTATGCGGAAGATTTTAAAAACAATAAGCTGAATAGGGTATTGGGTAAATGGGGTTTAACCTCATTAGGAATTGGCGCTGTAATCGGAGGAGGTATTTTTACCTTAACTGGAATTGCAGCACATGACTGGGCTGGTCCTGGTTTAGCATTATCATTTGTAATGGCTGGTTTTGCTTGTACTTTTGCAGCACTTTGTTATGCTGAATTTGCCTCTATCCTTCCAGTTGAAGGTTCTGCTTATGCTTATTCTTATGGGACAGTAGGAGAATTTTTTGCATGGTTAATTGGTTGGAATTTAATTTTGGAATATATGATGGGAGCCACTACAGTTGCTGTTTCCTGGTCAGGATATTTTGAAAAACTTCTCCATTTATTTAATATTCATTTACCAATTTGGTTAGTAAATGATCCGGTTACTGCACAAGAAAAGGCAGAAGCTTTACGTGCAGCAGGGGAAATTGTTCCAGATTTTTCCTTTGCTATTAATCTTCCAGCATTCTTTATTGTCTTGGTTGTTACTTATATTATTGTAATAGGAATCAAGGAGGCTGCTGGTACAAATAATATGATCGTACTTTTAAAAGTTCTAACGGTAATCTTCGTGATTGTCGTTGGAGCTTTTTATATTGATTCTGCCAATTATGAGCCATTTATACCTGCAGAAATAGTAGATTCTAATGGGGAAACGCATTTTGGTTATCCGGGTATTCTTACGGGTGCTAGTATTATTTTCTTTGCATATATAGGTTTTGATGCAGTTTCTGCTCATGCGGGGGAGGCAGTGAATCCAACAAAAGATGTACCATTTGCAATCATAACTTCTTTATTAATTTGTACATTTTTATACATTTTAGTAACCTTAGTATTAACTGGGATGCAGAATTATTCAGAAATGGATTTAAAAGCTCCTGTTGCGTATGCATTTGAAAATGCTGGATTACCTGTTGCTACCTATTTGATTACCGCTGCAGCTACTGCTGGTTTATTTTCTGTGATGTTGGTGATGATGTTATCACAAACTAGAATATTTTTGGCAATGGCTCAAGATGGTTTAATGCCTAAGAAATTATTTGGTGATGTTCATCCTAAATTTAAAACTCCTTGGAAATCATCTATTTTAGTAGGAATAATTATTTCAATTGTAGCTGCTTTAACTCCAATCGACAAAGTTTCTGAATTAACTTCTTCTGGTACCTTATTGGCTTTTGCAATGATTTGTGGTGCTGTATGGTTATTGAGAATTAAAAATCCAGAAATTGAAAGACCTTTTAAAGTTCCTTTCTTACCCATAATTTCCATTTTAGGAATTTTTTGTACTCTTTATTTAATGTGGGGTTTAAGGAATGAAACGAAACTTACTTTTGTAATTTGGTGTGGCGTAGGTACGATTGTTTATTTTATTTATGCAAGAAATCATAGTAATCTAAATAAATTAGACGATAAAAAGTAGTTTTTAGTCAATATTATGAATTGTGAATTGGGAATTGTAATTTTGCACTCTCAATTCACAATTTTTTTTTAAATGGGTATTATTGATCAGGAGATTTCTAAAAGAAGAACATTCGGAATTATTTCTCACCCCGATGCTGGAAAAACGACTTTAACCGAAAAATTATTATTATTTGGAGGGGCAATTCAAACCGCTGGGGCAGTAAAATCGAATAAAATCAAAAAAGGAGCTACGTCTGACTTTATGGAAATTGAACGTCAGAGAGGTATTTCCGTAGCAACCTCTGTAATGACTTTTGAATATAAGAATTTAAAGATCAATATATTAGATACGCCTGGCCACAAAGATTTTGCTGAGGACACTTACCGGACACTTACTGCGGTAGATTCTGTTATTTTAGTGATTGATTGTGTAAAAGGAGTGGAGGAACAAACTGAAAAATTAATGGAGGTTTGTAGAATGCGAAATACTCCGGTAATTATTTTCATTAACAAGATGGATAGGGAGGGTCAAAATCCATTTGACCTTTTGGATGAATTAGAACAAAAGTTAAATTTAAATGTTCGTCCAATGACTTGGCCAATCAATATTGGATCAAATTTCAAAGGGGTTTATCATCTTATTAATAAGAGTTTAAATTTATTTTCTGTTAATAAAACCAAGATTGCTGATGATGCAGTTTCGGTGAATATTGATACCGAAGAATTGGAAAAACAAGTTGGGGAAAAAGATGCGAATCAATTAAGGGAGGATGTAGAATTGATTGAAGGTGTTTTTGAGCCTTTTGATAGGGAAGCTTATTTAGGGGGTGATATTGCGCCTGTTTTCTTTGGGTCAGCAGTGAATAATTTTGGAGTTCAGGAGTTATTAGATACCTTTACCCAAATTGCTCCTCATACTCAAGCTAGGCAAACTGATTTGAGATTAATAGATCCTAATGAATCAAAGTTTTCAGGCTTTATCTTTAAAATTCATGCCAATTTGGATCCAAAGCATCGAGATCGAATAGCTTTTTTAAGAATTTGTTCTGGCGTATTTAAGAGAAATACTTTTTACCATCAGGTAAGAGGTTCTAAGAAACTTCGTTTTTCTAATCCTTATAATTTCATGGCACAGGATAAGGAAGTCATTGAGGAGGGTTTTCCGGGTGATGTTGTGGGATTATATGATACGGGGAATTTCAAAATAGGAGATACACTAACTGAAGGAGAAAATTATAATTATCAGGGAATACCAAGTTTTTCTCCTGAGATATTCAGAGAGTTAATCAATTTGGATCCGATGAAGTCAAAGCAATTGGAGAAAGGAATTTCACAATTAACAGACGAAGGGGTTGCTCAGTTATTTCTTCAACCTCAATTGGGAAATAGAAAGATAGTTGGAACGGTAGGTGAATTACAATATGAAGTTATTCAATATCGTCTAGAACATGAATATGGAGCAAAATGTCGGTTCGATGGCATGTCAATAACTAAAGCTTGTTGGATTACTTCAGACAATCAAAAGGCCTTGGATGAATTTGTTCGTCTAAAAGGTCAACAAATTGCGGTTGATAAGGATGAGAATTATGTTTTTCTTGCGGAGTCTGACTGGATTCTTCGCATGAATCAGGAAAATAATCCTGATATTACTTTTCATTTTACATCAGAATTTAAATTGGGGTAG
>CAZVFE010000066.1:0-8225 GCA_964626405.1 uncultured Cytophagales bacterium
AATGAATAAAAACGAATATATATCAGAAGGGATTTTTAAGGTAATTGGCCAGTCGGCGGATGAATTGAATCTCGATGCCTATGTTGTAGGAGGTTACGTGCGTGATTCTATATTGAATCGGGCAGGAAAGGATATTGATATCGTTTGTATTGGCTCAGGAATCCAATTAGCCCTTCAGGTTGCCAAAAATTTAAATCTTCCAGAATATGCTGTTGCTGTTTTTAAGAATTTTGGCACAGCCATGATTCGTACGGAAGATGGATATGAATTAGAATTTGTAGGTGCAAGAAAAGAATCTTACAATAGAGAATCAAGAAAACCAACGGTAGAAGAGGGTAGCTTGCAAGATGATCAGAATCGAAGAGATTTTACCATTAATGCGATGGCCATTTCTCTTAATAAATCCTCTTGGGGTGAATTTCTTGACCCATTTGATGGAATGAAAGATCTTAAAAAGAAAATAATTCGTACCCCATTAGAACCAGGCATTACTTTTTCTGATGACCCCCTAAGGATGATGCGGGCAATTCGTTTTGCCACTCAATTGGGTTTTGATATCGAACCAAATACTTTTGATTCGCTAATCAATGAGAAAGATCGTTTGTCCATTATTTCAAAAGAACGTATTGCAGATGAATTGAACAAAATAATTCTTGCAGATAAACCTTCTTTCGGCTTTTTATTATTAGATTCCTCCGGAATTTTAAAATTGATTTTTCCTGAATTCACCTACCTTAAAGGGGTAGAGGTTGAAAAGGGAAGAGGGCATAAAGATAATTTTTACCATACACTTCAGGTTTTAGATAATATTTCCCTTCATACCAAGGACCTTTGGCTTCGATGGGCAGCAGTACTTCATGATATTGCCAAACCCAATACGAAGAGATTCGATGAAAATAAGGGATGGACATTCCACGGCCATGAGGATTTAGGTGCGCGAATGGTTCCTCGAATTTTTCGGGAACTGAAATTGCCTCTGAATGAAAAAATGAAATATGTTCAAAAATTAGTTCGCCTACACCTTCGTCCTATCGCTCTCACCAAGGAAGAAATTACAGATTCTGCTATTAGAAGATTATTATTTGAGGCAGGAGATGATATAGATGATTTAATGATGCTTTGCAGAGCAGATATTACCTCCAAAAACCCAAATAAGGTACAAAAATATACGAAGAATTTTCTGACTGTTGAAGAAAAACTAAAGGAAGTGGAAGAGAAGGATAAGGTTAGAAATTTCCAGCCAGTGATTACAGGTGAAATGATAATGGAAATATTTGGGATAGGCCCTGGAAAAGAAGTAGGGATTATAAAATCCTCAATTCGCGAAGCGATATTGGATGGTATAATCCCTAACGACTTAGAAAAATCTCTCGATTTTCTTTATAAAGAAGGTGAAAAATTAGGATTAAAGCCTAATAAATAAATCTTCTTTTGATTTTCTTACTTTTTTAGCTCCAAATAAATAGTCGCCTTCTGTATCTTTTTCACCTAAGGCAAGCATTAAAACAGATTTTAAGCCTTTCTCATTTAAACCTAAAACTTCATCTACAGCTGCTGGGTTGAATCCTTCCATAGGGGTAGAATCAACACCTTGTTCTGCTGCAGAAAGTAAAGCTGTGCCTAGGGCAATATAGGTTTGTTTTGCCATCCAAGCTTGTTGCTGTTCAATCGGTTTGGATACCAATGCACCTTTTATCCCATTAGAAAAATCCGTAAGACTTTCCATTGAAACACCTCTTGTTTCTGCGATTAATTTCATATAATCTTCCACATGCTTATCTGTTACCGCCGTCCAGGTAGTAAATACCAATAAATGAGAAGAACCCGTAATTTGTGGTTGGTTGAAGGCAGCTGGACTCAATTTTGCCTTTAATTCAGCGTCTTTAATCACCAAAATTTGGTAGGGTTGCAATCCAAATCCTACAGCAGATAAACGAATTGCCTCTAATATATTTTCAACCTTTTCATCAGAAACAGGATTGCCAGTCATTTTCTTAACGGCATATCTTGTATTTAATGCGTCTAATATTGTCATATTATTCTGAAACTAATTTTACTACTAATTTAAAATCATCATAAATCGCCTTGTCTCCAATTGAAGCAAAGAAAGATTTTGAATTATAAATTAAACCATATTTCGTACGGTCAATCGTGATTTCTGCACTTGCAACTAATTTGCCATTGGTAATTGAAACAGTTGCTGGGAAAGAAACTGGATTAGTTTTCCCTTTGATTGTCATATCCCCAGAAATCGTATTTCCATTTACCGATTTAATTTTAAAAGTTGCCGTTGGGAATTTTTCAGCATCAAAAAAGTCTGCAGATTTTAAATGACCCTCTAATTTTCCTCTATAACCTGCATCTTCGATATCTACATCCTTTAAAGATGAAAGTTCAACGGTGAAGCTACCACCTACTAATTTGTTACCAGAAATACTAACTTCACCAGATTTTAAATCCACTGTTCCATTATGTTTTCCTGTTACTTTTTCTGCATACCACTGAATTGAACTAGCAGAATTTGAAATTTTTAAGTTTTTGTTTTGAGCGAATGATGAAGCGATTGTTCCTAACACAATTGCTGAAATTAATAATACTTTTTTCATTGAATTTAAATTAATAAGAGTTTATAATATTTGTTAAACTAAAATTGAGAATAATTAGTTCAGAATTATTGAGAAAAAAAATGTATTGGTTAATTTATTGGTATTAATTACATTTGAATATAATAATTGTACATCATGGAAAATTTAAAATTTAATCTACAATACCCTTTGATACTGGGGTCTAATTCTCCAAGAAGAAAGGAGATACTTCAGGAATGTGGCTTAAATTTTACGGTATTACCTTCCTATATTGAAGAAAATTTTCCAGAGGATTTATCTGTTGAAAAAGTCCCAGCTTATTTATCAGAGAAAAAAGCTGATTCCATCCTTCCTTTGGTAAATAAAAAAAGTCTGATTTTATGCTCTGATACCGTGGTAATCATTGAAGGAAAAATTTTGAATAAACCTGAAAACCCAGCAGACGCCTTTCAGATGTTGCAATCGCTTTCTGGGAAAACCCACCAAGTAATTACCGCCTTTTGTTTGGTTTTGCCAGATGGAAAAAAGATTATTGAATCGGATTCTACCTTCGTCCAAGTAAAGGATTTAGCAAAATGGGAAATTGAATTTTATATTAAACAAAGAAAGGGTATGGATAAGGCTGGCGCTTATGGAATCCAAGATTTTTTCGGAATGGTTGGTATAAAAAAATTGGAAGGCTCTTATTACACTGTAATGGGCCTTCCAATCGATAAAATATTTACATATCTTAGCCCCTATATTCTGGAGGCAAATCAATTAAGTCTTTAAATAGAAAAACTCTCCCCACATCCACAAGTACGCGTGGCATTTGGATTATGAAATTGAAAACCTTTTCCATTCAAGCCATCTGAAAAATCTAATTCCGTACCAGCTAAATAAAGGATCGATTTCTTGTCAACCATAATTTTTACACCCTTATCTTCAAAAACCATATCATTTTCCCTCGGTTCAGAAGAAAAATCCAAATTATACATTAATCCAGAACATCCTCCTCCTTCAACCGCTACACGTACATTAAATTCATCATTAAGACCTTCCTTCGCTCTTAATTCCTTGATTTTATTCGCTGCAATTTCTGTTACTGAAACCATTTTATTAAATTTTATTACACAAATATAAACAAAATAATTATAAAATTTGTTCTAATTTTGAACCATTCTAAATAAACTATGGTTTTTCCAAAATGTATATTGTAAATTTGTGCGCAACTTAAGTAATATTATGTTAGAAATAAAAGATTTACATGCCAAAATAGGAGAGAAAGAAATTCTTAAAGGCATCAATTTAGAGGTAAAAGCAGGAGAAGTACATGCAATCATGGGACCGAATGGTTCGGGTAAATCCACTCTTGCATCTGTACTTGCAGGTAGAGAAGACTATGAAGTTACTTCCGGTTCTGTGAATTATTTTGGGAAAGATTTATTGGATCTTGCCCCAGAAGAAAGAGCAGCAGAAGGAATTTTTCTTGCTTTTCAATATCCTGTAGAGATTCCAGGTGTTTCAACAACCAATTTCTTAAAGACTGCCATCAATGAAATTAGAAAGTATCGCGGTGAAGAGCCATTGGATGCTGTTCAATTTTTAAAGATGTTTAAAGAAAAATCTTCTTATGTCAATATTGATCAATCTTTATTGTCTCGTGCTTTAAATGAAGGTTTCTCTGGTGGTGAAAAAAAGAGAAATGAAATTTTCCAAATGGCAGTTTTAGAGCCTAAATTAGCTCTTTTAGATGAAACTGACTCAGGTTTGGATATCGACGCTCTAAGAATTGTTGCTGAAGGAGTAAATAAATTGAAATCTCCTGAGAATGCAACTATCGTGGTGACGCATTATCAACGTTTATTAGATTATATCGTTCCAGATTATGTTCATGTTCTTTATAAAGGAAGAATTGTAAAATCAGGTACGAAAGAATTAGCGCTAGAATTAGAAGCTAAAGGATATGATTGGATAAAAGCAGAAGTAGATTAATTATGTTGACAAACACAACTATAGAAAATTTGGAAGGCTGGTTAAAGTCTTCTGGAGCAGGGGAGGTTTCCTTTAAAGCTTTAGAAGAATTTAAAACCATTGGCTTTCCAACAAATAAATTAGAGGAATGGAAATATGCTTCTTTGAAATCCCTGAATGCTATTGATTGGCAAATTGAAGATTCAAAAGCAAATCCGATTCATTTCTTCAAAGAATGGAATGCCTCTTTTAGATTAGCCTTTACAAATGGTAATTTTTCTGTTTTAGGGGAATTGCCAAAAGGTGTAAATCTTATTTCATTACCAGAATTATTAAGTTCAGATGCGGATTTTGCTAAGCAATATGCTGAGCGTCGTCCTATCTCTGATCAAAATATTCTTTATAAACTTGGATCAGATATTCAATCTACACAGGTTTTAGTCGTTGAAAAAAATACCCAAATTGAGGAGGCAGGAATTATTTCAATTGCCAATGAATTATCCATTAATAATGCTTTTGTTCCTGTAAATATCATTATTTATGTAAAGGAAGGAGCAGAGATTTCCCTAATTGAAAAAATCTCAAATCAATCAAATTATGGTTCATTCATCAATTTAATTCAAGAAGTTTTTGTTGAAAAAGAAGCAAATTTCGAATTATATAAAATCCAAGATTCAACGAATGAAGATCATTTAGTAGATCATTGTTTTGTGTATCAAGGAGAAAAATCCACTACCACAACTCATACTTTTACCTTGAACGGTGGTTTTACAAGAAATAATGCACATTTTTATATTCAAGGAGAATATGCTACCGCCAATTTGAATGGTTTATATATTCCATCTGAAAAACAATTAATTGACCATCATACCGTGGTGGATCATTTAGTGCCTAATTCAGAATCTAATGAACTATATAAAGGGGTTTTATCCGGACAATCCACAGGGGTATTTAATGGAAAAATATTTGTGAGAAAAGATGCTCAAAAGACAAATGCCTTCCAGAATTGTAGAAATATTCTAGCATCTGATAATGCAACTATGAACACAAAGCCCCAATTAGAAATTTGGGCGGATGATGTTAAATGTTCTCATGGAACTACAACCGGACAATTATCTGAAACAGCTTTATTTTATCTTCGCTCTAGAGGTATTTCTGAAAATTCAGCAAAAGCTTTATTGATGTTAGCATTTGGGCAAGAGGTAATTGATCAGGTTGGAAATCAAGATTTAAAGGAATATTTAACCCAAGAGGTTGAAAATAAATTGAAAACAAGTTTAAATTTCTAGAATATGTTGGCAATTAATGAAATAAGAAAAGATTTCCCCATTTTACATCAAACAGTGAATGGAAAGCCTTTAATTTATTTTGATAATGCTGCAACTACTCAGAAACCTAAAATTGTAATCGATAAATTAGATGAATATTATCAGGGTTATAATGCCAATATTCATCGTGGTTTACATCATTTAGCGGATAAAGCAACGGCTGCTTATGAAGAAACTAGGAAGAAATTAGCCAATTTTATTCAGGCTCCTTCTTCCGATCAAATAATTTTTACATCCGGGACAACAGAAGGAATAAACCTCGTAGCTCAAACTTTTGGACGACAAAATCTTCAGAAGGGAGATATTATTCTCGTTTCTAATTTAGAACACCATTCCAATATTGTTCCTTGGCAAATGATTGCTGAAGAAAAAGGGGCTGAAGTAAAAGTTATTCCTGTTTCAGACCAAGGTGAACTTGATTTGAATAGCTATGAAACGATTCTTCAATCTGGAAAAGTTAAATTAGTTGCCGTAAACCATGTTTCCAATGCCATTGGTACCATCAATCCAGTCAAGAAAATGATTGACTTAGCACATGAAAATGGGGCTAAGATTTTAATTGATGGAGCTCAATCTGTCGCACATTTTGCGATTGATGTTCAGGAATTAAATATGGATTTTTTCGTATTTTCAGCTCATAAATTATTTGGCCCAACCGGACTAGGAGTTTTATACGGAAAAAGAGAAATTTTAGAATCGATACCTCCTTATAAAGGCGGTGGGGAAATGATCAAAGAAGTTAGTTTTGAAGGTACTACTTATAATGATTTACCTTATAAATTTGAAGCAGGTACTCCCAATATTGGAGACGTTATCGCCTTCGGAAAATCTTTAGATTATATCCAGCAATTTAGTTTTGAAGATTTACATCAACATGAATTAGCCTTATTGAATTATGCTACCGAAAAATTGTCGAATATTCCGGGATTAAAAATTATCGGTCAGGCGAAGGAAAAAATAGGTTTAGTAAGTTTTTTAATAGATGGCTTGCACCCTCAGGATATTGGTTTATTGATGGATCAATATGGAATTGCTATTCGAACGGGTCATCATTGCGCTCAACCTTTGATGCAAAGATTCGAAATAGTGGGAACCTGTAGAGCCTCTTTTTCGTTCTATAATACAAAAGAAGAAATAGATCATTTTGTGACTACCCTTGAAAAGGTTATCAAAATGTTGAAATAATAATGCCTATGTCTATCAATGAAATACAAGATGAATTAATCGAAGAATTTGAATTATTCGATGATTGGGAAGGTAAATATGAGTATTTAATTGATTTAGGTAAGAAATTGAATTCTTATCCTGAAGAAAAGAAAGATGAAGACCATATCATCAAAGGTTGTCAGTCTTTAGTATGGCTTGATGCTGAATTTAAGGATGGAAAAATCAATTTTTTAGGAGATTCTGAAGCCATTATCGTTAAAGGCTTAATCTCCATGTTAATTAGAGTATTGTCCGGACAAAATCCGAGTGATATATTGAATGCTGAATTATATTTTATTGACAAAATTGGTATGAGTTCTCATTTAGCACAAACCCGTTCGAATGGTTTGGCCTCAATGGTAAAGCAAATGAAAGCCTATGCATTAGCTCATTTAAATTAATATAATCATGACCGAAGAAGAACTTAAAGAGGAAGTAGTAAAGGCCATAAAAAAAGTATATGACCCTGAAATTCCTGTTGATGTATATGAATTAGGATTGATTTATGAAATAAAAATCTATCCTGTAAATAATGTTTATATTTTGATGACATTAACCTCTCCATCTTGTCCGTCTGCCGAAGAAATTCCAGTAGATATAGAGCGACAAGTTAAATCGATTGATGGGGTAGAGGGAGTAGAGGTTGAATTAACTTTTGAGCCTCCTTATTCCCAAGAGATGATGTCTGAAGTAGCAAAATTAGAATTAGGATTTTTATAAAAATAGAAAAAATATGTATCCAGAACATTTAGTAGCCCCAATGAGGCAAGATATTGTAAGTGGAGGTTTTGAAGAATTAAAATCTGCTGCTCAAGTTGAAGAGGTAATGAACCAAGGTGGTACAACCTTATTATTCATTAATTCTGTATGTGGTTGTTCTGCATCTACAGCTCGTCCGGGTGTAAAGGATGCTGTAGCCAATTCTGCTAAAAAGCCAGAGCATTTGGTAACTGTTTTTGCAGGTGTTGACCAAGAATCTACAGCAAAGGCTAGAGAATATACTTTACCTTATCCACCTTCATCTCCTTCTATAGCTTTATTTAAAGATGGAGAATTAGTTCATTTCGTGGAAAGACACCATATCGAAGGTCGCTCTGCTGCCATGATTTCAGACCATTTACAAATGGTTTTTGAGGAAACGCTTTAGGAACTA
>CAZVFE010000067.1:0-8202 GCA_964626405.1 uncultured Cytophagales bacterium
AATTGAAAATACATTTTAATACCAATTGGTTCCAAGAATTTTCATCAAAATAAATCTGAGCATACGAATTATTAAAGGCAAAAGCGTCGAATATATCCCCCGTATTGGATCTAACCGCCTTTCGTCCTATTTCTACCAAATCCTCAGGATAATTCATTTCCTTAAGTCCTATTATTATCGCTCTTGCTTCTTGAATTTCAGCCTGATCATACAAGGATTCCAAAGTTTTTCGAAATTCTTCTCTGGATAATAATTCTTCTATTCGCTTAATGATTAAAATTCTTCCCCATATTAATAGCTCAGATTGCTTTTCAATAAAGCGATGTGCCATTACAAAATATACTTTTAAATCTGAAATATTCTCTGTGCTAAGAACTTCTTTTAACCAGTTTATCGATTTTTCTGGAGCTTTTTCACTAAATATTTGAAATAATGCGGACACGTTTTTAACTAATAGGTTTAATTAACAAAAATACAATTTTAGAGGTTTTAATAAAATTTTACAGGCTTTTATTTTAAATTTGTAAATTATTCAAATAGGTATGGATTTAAGACCGATTACAGATTGGCTACCTCTTACAAAAAAGGAGGTTGAAAAAAGGGGATGGGAGGAATTGGATGTAATTCTGATTTCAGGAGATGCTTATGTAGATCATCCTGCTTTTGGAACTGCTGTGATTGGCAGAATTATTGAGTCTGAGGGAATGCGTGTAGCAATTATTGCACAACCTAATTGGCAAGATGATTTGAGGGATTTTAAAAAATTAGGAAAACCGAAGTATTTTTTTGGAGTCACCTCTGGTTGTATGGATTCAATGGTAAATCATTATACAGCCAATAAACGTTTGCGTTCAAACGATTCTTATACCCCAGGTGGAGTAGCTGGGTTTCGACCAGATTATGCTACCTCGGTCTATTCAAAAATTTTGAAATCTATCTATCCGGATGTGCCAGTATTAATTGGCGGAATTGAAGCCTCTTTACGCAGAGTTACTCATTATGATTATTGGGCAGATAAATTATTTCCTTCGATTTTGGTAGATTCCCAGGCAGATATGCTTGTTTACGGAATGGGAGAGCAACCTTTGAGAGATATTTTAAGAGCCTGCAAAGAAGGAAAATCCTTTGATCAGATGCATGATATTCCTCAAGTGGCATTTTTGGTAAACCCCAATGAATCTTTAAGCGAAATGCCAACTGTTTCCTTGGCAAGCCACGAAGAATGTGTTCAAGATAAGGTAAAATACGCCTCAAATTTTAAATTTGTAGAAGTTGAATCCAATAAGCTACAAGCAAATCGTTTGACTCAAAAAGTTGGGAATCAGATTTTGGTGATTAATCCTCCTTTTAAAACAATGACTGAGAAGGAAATGGATAAATCCTTTGATTTACCCTATACCCGTTTGCCTCATCCAAAATATAAAAAGAGAGGGCCCATTCCTGCATATGAAATGATTAAATTTTCCGTAAATATGCACAGAGGATGTTTTGGAGGTTGTAGTTTTTGTACAATTTCTGCGCATCAAGGAAAATTTATCGCTTCCCGTTCAGAAAAATCTATTTTAAAAGAAGTGGATGAGCTAACTAAACACCCTGAATTCAAAGGATATATATCTGATTTAGGTGGTCCATCTGCCAATATGTATCGAATGAAAGGAAAAGATGAATCCATTTGCGAGAGATGTTCGTCTCCTTCTTGTATTCACCCTGTAATTTGTAATAATTTAGATACTTCCCATAAACCATTAACCAATATTTATCGAAAAGTGGATCAGCATCCAAAGGTAAAAAAAGCCTTTGTTGGTTCAGGTATTCGTTATGATTTATTAGTCGATGATTTCAATAAAAATAATCAAGATGGAAATCATGATGAATATATGGAACAATTAATAACCAGACACGTTTCTGGTAGATTAAAGGTTGCTCCAGAACATACTTCTGATAATACTTTAAGGGTAATGCGTAAGCCATCTTTTAAATATTTTCGAAAATTCAAGGAAAAGTATGATGCCATTCAAGGAAAACATGGGTTAAAACAACCTTTGATTCCGTATTTTATTTCTTCCCATCCAGGTTGTGAAGAAGTTGATATGGCCAATCTTGCTGCCGAAACGAAAGATTTGGGATTCCAATTGGAGCAGGTTCAAGATTTTACTCCTACACCCATGACTGTCTCTGAGGTGATTTTCTACACAGGATTACACCCATATACTTTACAGCCAATCAGTACCCCAAAAACCAAAGAAGAAAAGCAAAATCAAAATAAATACTTCTTTTGGTATAAAAATGAATACAAAGATTGGATTCGTAATAGATTGAATAAATTAAATCGTCCTGATCTTGCTGAAAAATTATTGAGAAGAAAGTTTTAAAGTGAAAAGGTAAAAAAAAAGCCAGTCAAAAACCGGCTCATTTTTAAAATACCTAACCACTAATAATCTTTAATATTTTGAAAGCTATATTGCTTTTAGTATCTTAATTTCGTAATACAAATATAGCAAGAGTTAAAATTAATTCAAATAGTAATAATTTTTTTTTCTATATTTTCTATAAAAATTGATTATGACAGGGCAAATTAGGCTATTTTTTTTTATTAATCGTTTAAATAAAGTCCCAAAATGAATTTATTATTCAATTATGAATAAATTTTTCCATTCCTTATTTGTTTTTACTCTTACACTATTCATGATTTCCTGTGAATCGAATGAAAATTATGATTCTCAGATAGTTATAAATAAAGAGGAGGAATCGGATTGGAAATTAGCATCTTTAGCGGTAAAGCAATTTTTTATTGGTGATCGTTCTGTAATCAATAATGTAACTATTGGAAAAAAAATAAATTCTATTCCAATTCCATTACCAAACTATCAGAAAATAAAGGAAAATCAGGTTTATCCCTTATTTGAATCTTCCAATTATCTTAATTTTTCAGATTTATCTATTTCGTTCAATAAAGATTCAACAATTAAGGAATTAATATTTGATATTTATATTGAAAGAAAAAATGAAATGAGTCTTTTAGAAAAAGACATGGAAGTTTTTTTTGAAAAAAGATTTGGGAAGCCAGAAACCTTGGATTCAGGAATGGATTATTGGGAAAAAAATAATACCCGAATCTACATGGTTAAATCTGATGACCATTTTGATTCGGGTATTCGGGTATTAATTCGAAAAAATTAAATTTCTAAAATCCAATTATATCTATCAGGAATCAATCCTAATTTAAGATCATTAATTTCTTTTAGGACTTTTAAAGTAAAGGCATCTTTGGGAGTTTCAGGCAATTGATAATTCTTTCCTTTATAACCAATCTCTGAAATATGCGTAATTACTGCCGCTGTTCCAGCACCAAAGGCTTCATTCACCTTACCTGATTCGATTCCTTCAATTAGTTCTTCTACAGATATACTTCTTTCTTCTACTTCTATTCCCCAATCCTTGGCAATTTGAATGATGGATCTTCTTGTAATTCCATCTAAAATGGACGTAGAAGGTGCAGCAGAAACTAATTTTCCATCAATCATAAACATGATATTCATCGTGCCTGCTTCCTCGATATATTTATGCTCTTTGGCATCTGTCCAAATTAATTGGTCATATCCTTCTGAAACTGCTTTGGCAGTAGGATATAAAGAGCCAGCATAATTTCCTGCATTTTTAGAATAACCCACCCCACCTTTTGCTGCACGAATATATTCTGTCTCAATTTTTACTCTTAAGGGCTTGCTATAATAGGCTCCAACTGGAGAATTGATAATCATAAAACGATAGGTTTTGGAAGGACTAACCCCTAAATATTCATCTGTTCCAAACATAAATGGTCTTATATACAAAGAATAACCTTCTTTTTCCGGTACCCAGGCACTGTCTAATTTGATTAATTCCTTTAGATTGTCCATGAAGATTTCCCTTGGAACTAAAGGCATAGCCATTCTTTCAGCAGAAATATTTAATCTATTGAAATTGTCTTCCGGACGAAAAATTCTTACTTTTCCGTCTTTTCCTTTATAGGCCTTTAAGCCTTCGAAAATAGATTGACCATAATGAATGGACATCAACGCAGGTTGAAATTCCATTGGGCCATAGGGAACAATCTTTGAACTCTGCCAATCACCATTTGCATATTCAGCAATATACATATGGTCTGCAAAGGTTCTACCGAATATTAGATTATCGAAATCAATTCGGTTAATTCTTGATTCTACTACTTGACTGATGCTTGTTTTCATTTATTTACTTCCCTGAGATCCAAGGTATTTCATTAATGTTGTAATCTTTGTGTAATTTTCGTGATAAAACGAAAAGATAATCTGAAAATCGATTAAGATAGACTAATGCAACATCATAACCTTGTACATAATTTTCATTTATCCACTTAATTAGGCTTCTTTCAGCTCTTCTGCAAACGGACCTGCAGACATGGACCCTTGCGATAGTTTCGTTTCCACCTGGGAGAATAAAATTTCTCAGAGGTTCCAGTTCACCATCAATTTCATCAATTTTTTCTTCCAGTTCAACAATTTCATTTAAAGAAACCATTTTCATATTGCCCAAAGATTTAGGATCGTTTGATGCTATATGGGCTCCAATAGTAAAGATGGTAGACTGGCAATTTTGAATAAATTGAATTAATTTTTTATCATCAATTCGAGATGTAAATAATCCAAGATGGGAATTTAATTCATCCAAATCGCCCATGGCAACAATTCTCGTTTCAGCCTTAGACATGACAGCCCCGTCCGCTAGGCGGGTAAGGCCCTTATCTCCTGTTTTTGTGTATATTGCCATTTCAATTTAGTTTAATTTTCAAATCTAGTATATTTATCGAATATTTCACAATTTTTTAACAGTTAAACTTATAACTTTTTTAAGATTGGATGATTATATTATTTTAGTCAAAATTAGGTAAGTAGGAGATTGAGTTGTAATTTTAGGCATAATTTAAATTATGAGTATAGAATTTTTCCTATTTCGAGCACTTAAATGGATTTTACTAATTGTTTTTGCAATTAGTTTATTATTTGTTTATCGTGGCTTGCCCGATCCAGCAGCCGTTCATTTTGATATGGATGGTCAGCCAGATGGGTTTTTGCCAAAAACACAAATCTTTTATTTATTAGGAGGAATCGTAATATTATTCAATATTTTGGTTGGAACAGTAGCAAAACTAGTTTTGAAAGTTCCTATTTCAAATGAATTTTTAAAATCGAAGGGGCAAGAGGAAGTCAGAATGGTTTTTGCTCATTTTTTTAATTTTTTCTTAGTACTATTAAATGCCTATGCTGCTTATATTACTAGAGTATTAATCATGACAAACGACTCAAGGACCTCTGATACAGATTATTCCTATTTAGGATCCATGGCCCTGGTTTTCATATTAATTTGGTTGATCTATCCAATTGCTAGAATCATATTCATGCCAAATAAAATTTCATAAATTATGAGTTTTCCTGATATAAAAATTGAGGAATACGATTATAATTTACCGGATGAACGAATCGCTTATTTTCCCTTAAATAAAAGAGATGATTCGAAATTACTCTTTTATAATAAGGGTGAAATCATTCATCAATCCTTTAAAAATATTGGTGAATTATTGCCTAAGGATTCACTATTAATATTAAACGATACAAAAGTTATTCCTGCAAGAATTCATCTTCAAAAAGAAACTGGTTCAACGATTGAAATCTTTTTATTGCGGCCACAGGTTTTGGAGGATATCGGTAAGACGATTCAAGGAGCCAAGAATGAAATAATCTTTGAAGCCTTAATTGGCAATAAAAAGCGTTGGAAGCTAGGAGAGGTTTTAAAAAAGCGAATTCAGATTGGGAATAAAGATATAGAAGTAGAATTTATTTGGGATAATAGAGAGGAGAACAGGATAAAAATTCATTGGAGTGGCCTGGTTAGTTTCTCTGAGATTTTAGAGGTTTTAGGAAATATTCCTTTGCCACCTTATATTCATCGAAATCCAGAAGAATCCGATTTAGATAGATACCAAACAATTTTTTCTAAGGAATTAGGTGCAGTGGCAGCTCCAACTGCTAGTTTGCATTTTACTCAGGAGGTATTTGAGGATCTAAACCAAAGAGGAATTGAGAAGAAGACTTTGACTTTGCATGTAGGTGCTGGTACATTCCTGCCCGTAAAGGTTGAAAATTTAAAAGATCATCCGATGCATCGTGAACAAATTATTGTAGGAAAAGAATTCTTGACCTCTTTAATTTCGAATGTGCGCCCTATTATCCCAGTAGGTACAACAGCCCTTCGAGCGATTGAATCAATATATTGGGCGGGAGTCAATTTGGTTTTAAAGAAAAAAGATTGGGATGGAATTTTTATTTTACCTAAGGAATTTTCTTATGAAAATAGCCAATTTGGAATCAGTAATTTGCAAGCAATTCAAGCAATTTTAAATTATTTAGAAGAAAAAGGCCATGATCAATGGGTTATGGAAACGGAATTATTAATTGGTCCTGGATATGATTTTCATTTTTGTTCTGGCTTAGTCACCAATTTCCATCAACCAAAATCTACTTTATTAGTATTAATAGCAGGCCTAGTAGGGAAGGATTGGAAAAGAATCTATCAGGAAGCGATAAAAGGTGATTATCGATTTTTAAGTTATGGAGATTCTTCCTTATTATTAAAAAACTAGCAAATTTTTTATATTTGCACCTCCAAAAAGAAATTACGAATAATTATGACAAATCAATTCATAGAAGAATTAAGATGGAGAGGCATGTTGCACGACATGATACCTGGATTGGAAGGCCAATTAAATAAGGAGATGACATCTGCTTATATTGGATTTGATCCAACTGCTCCAAGTTTGCACATAGGCAATTTGGCGGCTATCATGTTGTTGAAACATTTTCAATTGGCGGGTCATAAGCCAATTGCTTTGGTAGGAGGGGCAACAGGAATGATCGGTGATCCTTCAGGTAAAAATGCTGAAAGGGAATTTTTATCTGAGGATACTCTAAGGGAAAACCAGATTGGAATAAAGGCGCAATTAGAGAAGTTTTTGGATTTTAATTCTGGTAATAATTCTGCTGAGGTGGTCAATAATTATGATTGGTTCAAGGAATTTTCTTTTTTAGGATTTTTAAGAGAGGCAGGAAAGAATTTGACAGTTAATTATATGATGTCAAAAGATTCGGTTAAGAATCGTTTGGAGACAGGATTATCTTTTACGGAATTTTCTTATCAATTATTACAGGGATATGATTTTTATCATTTATATCACCACAAGAATGTTCGTTTGCAAATGGGAGGTTCAGATCAATGGGGGAATATTACTACTGGAACTGAATTGATTAGAAGAAAATCGGTGGATTCGGAAAATGAGGAGAGGGCCTATGCATTAACAACGCCTTTGGTTACTAAAGCCGATGGAACGAAGTTTGGAAAATCAGAATCAGGTAATGTATGGTTGGATGGATCGAGAACGAGTCCTTATGAATTTTATCAATTTTGGTTAAATGCGGCAGATTCGGATGTAGGTAAATTGATACGTGTATTTACTTTGATATCGAAACAAGAAATTGAGGAATTGGAGAAGCAGCAAGCGGAGGCTCCTCATTTAAGGGTAATGCAGAAAGCGATTGCTAAGGATGTTACGATTCGGGTACATGGGGAAAATGTGACCAATGAGATTATTGAAGCGTCTGAAATATTATTTGCGAAGGATGCAATTGATAGAATTGAGGGGGCGAGCCAGGCGGTAATTGATTTATTGCCTACGATAGAAGTGGGTAAGGAGGAATTAGTGGAGGTGAATAATTTATTGGATTTAGTGAGTGTTGGAACAAGGGGTGAGATATTTAGTTCGAAGGGGGAGGCGAGAAAGTCTATTCAGGCGAATGCGGTATCGATTAATAAGGAAAAGCAGACGGATCCTTATTTTGCCTTAGAAAATATGAATAAACTAAGAAATGATTATGTTTTGATTAGTGTTGGAAAGCAAAAGAATTATCTGTTAAAATTTCTTTAAATTTTTTTAAATTTTTTTTGTGCAAATGTTTGGAAACTAAATTTTATCCTTGCATCTTTGCAGTCCCAATTCGACAAGAAAGATTGAAAAAAGTTTCAATAAAGCTTGTTGACAACAAAATATAACTTATCTCATTTTGGATGAGTTTTTATTTTGCAAGTTCTTTGACGTGATGATAAAAGGGTGTTAATGCCTATTTTTTTAAA
>CAZVFE010000068.1:0-8070 GCA_964626405.1 uncultured Cytophagales bacterium
TTCACTCTTCACTAATTTTCGAATATATTTCCCAACGATATCAAATTCTAAATTGACTTTTGTTCCAACCTGAAATTCATGGAAATTGGTATGTTCATAGGTGTAAGGAATAATTGCAACGGAAAAAGTTTGGTCTGCTGAATCAACGACAGTTAGACTCGTTCCATTAATTGTGATTGAACCCTTTTCAACTGTAATTTCTTGAATGTTTTTTGAATATTCAAAGTGAAATTTCCAAGATCCATCCAATTCTTCAATCTTCGTGCAAATTCCTATTCCATCTACATGGCCCTGAACAATGTGTCCATCAAATCGGGCATTGGCCGACATACATCGTTCTAAATTTACTTTATCTCCGATGTTCAAATCTCCCAAATTGGTTCTTTTCATCGTTTCATCAATCGCTGTTACCCTGTAAGTATTTCCTTTGATTTCAACGACAGTAAGACAAACACCATTATGAGCTAAAGATTGATCTATCTTTAATTCATTGGTAAAGGGAGCTTCAAACCAAAAATCGATATTCGTGCCATGCACTGTTTTTGATTTTAATTCTCCTAAATTTTCTATTATTCCTGTAAACAATTTTTTAAATTAATTTTATGTTAATCGCTAATCAATTTTAATACTGCGTCATTCTTTTTAGTAAAATCAAATTTATCTAAAATTGTTTTCAATTGTTCTTGAATTTGATTTATGCCAAGATTTCCAATGGAGCCAAGGTGTGTATGATTTAATTCTCTCGATGGAGCTTTGAATTCTCCTTTATCAATCATATTCCCAACCTTTACATAGGCATCTCTGAAAGTCATACCTTCTAAAACTAACCGATTTACTTCTTCAACAGAAAATAATAAATCATATTTTGAATCATCCAATAAACCTTCTTTTACTTTCATATTTTTCACCATAAAATGAGTAATGAACAGACATTCATTCATTTCATTGATGGCTGGAAAAACAATTTCTTTGGTCAATTGTAATTCCCGATGGTAACCTGAAGGTAAATTCGATAATAATAAATTCATTTCAGTTTGAGCTCCTTTTAATTTATTCGCTTTTCCTCTTAATAATTCTGCTACATCTGGATTTTTCTTATGTGGCATTATGGAAGAGCCTGTTGTCATTTCTGCAGGCAATTGAATAAAACCAAAATTCTGCGAATTATATAAACAAACATCCATGGCCAGCTTTCCAAGGCTGTTTGCTAAAGCATTGATGGCTTGTAAAAGAAATAATTCAGTTTTTCCTCTCGACATCTGCGCGTTGATTGCTCCAATATGTGGTTGACTGAATCCTAATAATTCGGTAGTCATTTCTCTATCTAAAGGAAACGAAGTGCCATAACCAGCGCCAGACCCTAATGGATTCTTGTTGGCCAATTGATAAGCTGCCAAAAGCATTTCTAAATCCTCTGTTAAAGATTCTGCATAGGCGGAAAACCATTGTCCGAAAGATGCGGGCATACCAATTTGTAAATGGGTATATCCAGGTAATAAATGGTTTTTATTTTTATTTGCTAAATCTAATAATTCATTGACTAGAGTTTCAGTTTTAGTCGTAATTTCTTCAATTTGATCTCTGAAATAAAGTTTTAAATCAACCAAAACCTGATCGTTCCTGGATCTTCCTGAATGAATTTTCTTTCCTAAATCCCCTAATTTTTCTGTAAGAATCATCTCTATTTGAGAATGAACATCTTCTACACCTTCTTCAATGTTAAAATTTCCTTTTTCTATTTCAGAATAAATATTTCGTAATTCTGCATGAATTGCCTTTAATTCTGCTGCATCCAATAAGCCAATTTTTTCTAACATGGCTGTATGTGCAATAGAGCCCAATACATCGTAGGGAGCTAGATCTAGATCGAATAATGGGTCATTCCCAATCGTAAAATCTTCTATGATCTTATTAATTTTGCTTGATTCTTTCGCCCAAATTTTTCCCATTGTTTTATTTTAGAATTTTAGAAATTAGATTCTTATAAATATTTACCCCTTCTTCCAATTCTTCCATTAGAATGAATTCATCTGCTGTATGGGATCGTTCCGATTTTCCTGGACCAATTTTTAAGGTTGGAAATGGCATCAAAGCCTGATCCGATAAGGTGGGTGACCCATAATGACTCAATCCGATTTCCTTCCCAGCAATGAATAGGGGATGGTCGGTCGCTAATTTGCTCGACTGTAATCGGATTGAACGAGGAGTAAGTTCTGCTTTTAAATGATTCCGAAGGATCCCTAAGACTTCTTCCAAACTATATTCTTCGTTTACTCTGCAATCTATTGTAAAATGACATTCAGCAGGAATCACATTATGTTGTTCCCCTGCATTAATTATCGTTACTGTGCATTTCACGGGGCCTAATAAATCGGATACCTTATCAAAATGAATATTTTTTAAGGATTGAATATCTTCCAAGGCTAAATCTATGGCATTGATTCCTTCATTTCTAGCCGCATGACCTGCCATTCCAAGACATTTTGCATCAATTACCATGAGACCTTTTTCCGCAACAGCCATTTTGCATTCTGTCGGTTCTCCTACAATCCCAAAATCGATTTTAGGGAAATTCGGGTCATTTAAAACCAATTCAATCCCATTTTTTCCTGAAATTTCTTCTTCTGCGGAGGCCACTAAAAGGATATTAAAGGGAAAAATATTCTCATATAAATCTACAAAAGTTTGAATTAAACAAACTAAGGAAGCCCCAGCATCGTTTGATCCCAAGCCAATCAATTTATTACCTTCTAGAGTTGGCAAAAAAGGATCTTTGGTCCACGCCGCTTTTGGTTTAACGGTATCGTGATGAGAATTTAATAGGAGGTTGGGTTTATCAGGATCAAAAAATTTATTTTTTACCCAAATATTATTTCCAATTTGGTTTGTATTTATTCCTAAATCTTCAAAAAACTTTTGGATAATCTTCGCTGTGCCTTCTTCTTCTTTCGAAAAGGAAGGTGTTTTAATTAGATCGAAAAGGAGTTCTTTTACCTGCATTATACAAATATAATCAAAGTATTTTTAAATGGTAATGATGTATTATTTGGGTTTATTAGAAATATTCTAGAAATGCATTATTTATAGTTAAACTGCTTTCCTATTGAATAATGGTTCCAGAATTGGAATTTAATTCTTCTGAGGAACAGATTCGGACGGTATTTACGCCATCATTTAATGCTTGGAAGGCATTGTCTAGTTTAGGGATCATTCCTCCTGAAATAACACCTGATTCTTTGTAATTTTTATAAGAATCTTTATTGATATGAGCAATTACGGACCCTTCATTTTCAGGGTCGGCTAAGACTCCTTTTTTTTCAAAGCAATAGGTAAGTTTAACTTCAAAGTTATTGGCAAGGGCAACTGCTATAGATTGGGCAATTGTATCTGCATTGGTGTTTAAGATTTGTCCTTCCTTATCTGAAGTGAGTGGGGCTATTACCGGACTTAGTTCAGCATCTAATAATTTTTGAAGAGTAGTATGTTGAACAGAAACGATATCTCCCACTAGACCGAAGTCTATTGGATTCGGCTCACGTTTTTTAGATAAGATTATTTGTCCGTCCATTCCACCAAGTCCAATGGCATTGATACCTAGGGCTTGTAGTTGGGATACGATATTTTTATTTACCAGTCCGCCATAGACCATGGTTACAATTTTGAGCATTTCAGGATCTGTAACTCTTCTTCCGTCTATCATTACCGCCTCAATGCCCATTTGAGAAGCGAATTTGGTTGCAATTTTACCACCACCATGTACTAAAATTTTCTTTTCTGGGAGGGCGGAGAAATCCTTTAAAAACTGTTGAAGTTTATTGGAGTCATCAATTACATTTCCTCCAATTTTGACAATATTTAAAGGTATTTTTTGACTCATTTTAAAATAAATAAGGGCTTTCAGATTTTAACTGAGTTAGGAGCATTTGTTTTAGTACGACTTGTGCTGCCCATAATCTATTTCCGGCCTGTTGAATGACGATGGATTGATCTGAATTTAAAACGGCATCTTCTACTACTACATTTCTTCTTACGGGAAGGCAATGCATGAATTTAGCATTATTGGTGAGAGCCATTTTAGTTTGAGTAATTTGCCAATCTTTTTTTACGTCTAGGATTTTTCCATATTCTTTAAAGGAGGACCAATTTTTGGCATAAATAAAGTCTGCACCTTCAAAGGCTTTTTCTTGGTTATATTCGATATTTACCCCTTGGGTAAATTCTTCATTTAATTCATACCCTTCTGGTTGGGTGATGGTAAAGTCTACCTCGGCATGCGACATCCATTCTGCAAATGAATTGGAAACGCAATGGGGTAGGGCTTTAACATGGGGAGCCCATGTTAGGACAACCTTTGGTTTTTTAACTTTTTTATATTCTTCAATCGTGATTAAATCAGTTAAAGATTGAAGAGGGTGTCTGGTTGCAGATTCTAATGAAATAATGGGTTTCCCGGTATATTTTAAAAATTGATTTAAAATAGTTTCCGAATAATCTTCCTCTCTATCTTTTAAACCAGGGAAGGATCTTACCCCCACGATATCGCAATATTGGCCAATTACAGCGGCAGCCTCCATGATATGTTCGGCTTTATCGCCGTTCATGATTACCCCTTCTTTCATTTCTAATTGCCAAGAGTCTGCGCCTACATTCATCACCATCACATCCATTCCCAAATTTTGGGCTGCTTTTTGGGTGGATAAACGGGTTCTTAAACTACTATTAAAAAAGAGTAATCCAAGTGTTTTATTCTTCCCAATATGCTTGTCTGAATAGGGAGATTTTTTCATCATCAAGGCTTCAGAAACCAACTGAGGAACATTGTAAACGTCTTTATAGGATGTGAAATTTTTCATTATTCAAAGATAATTCTTTTTTCCAAAATTCAATATTGTCTTCTTGTTTAATCAATTCAAATTGATTTTTTAGGAGGACTTTTCTGGAGTTTAAATTGTTTTCGAAAGTTTTGGCGGTGATATTTTTTAATTGGGAATCTTGGCTTGCCCATTGAATCATTCTGGCAGTAGCTTCTGTGGCATAACCAAAATTTCTGAATTTTTTATCGATAAAATATCCCATTTCATTTTCACCTTTTAGGTTTGCAGGGCCATTAAATCCTATACCTCCGATGGACTGATTGGTGGATTTAAGAATTATTTCCCAATTGGTATACCAACAAAATTGGATTGGATTAGTTTTAGTTTGAATAGACCAAAAATTATGTAGGGCATCTTGAGTTTCTTTCAAATAATAATCTTCTATATCCCAATTATTTGGATTTAAATTTAGGAATTTTTCAAGGTTTGGTCGTCCAAGATTTTTCCAAATAAAGAGCATTTCATTATCTAATGGTATAAATCGAAGTCTCTCGGAATGGATCTCAATCATATCTTAAAAAATGTTAAAGAGATTTTTTTACCTACAAATAAACAGTTTTGGTCGCAAAACCAAAATTAATAATTAAAGTAGAATTAATTTTGAATTGTTAAAAATATATGAAAAAATGAAGAATTACCTATTAGTAGTATTATTATTTTTGTCCGCGAGTTTGATGGCTCAATTCCCAGGGGGGGGTCGTCCGGGTGAAGCGCCACAAAGAAGAACAACAGAATCATCTTTTGAAGATTTGAATTCAAATTTGGATGGTAAGGCAAAAATAATTGGTTATACTTTGGATTCTGCTGCGAATATTCCAGTGGAATTTGCAGCCATTGCTTTAATTGATAAAAAAACCAATC
This sequence comes from uncultured Cytophagales bacterium, assembly GCA_964626405.1. Taxonomy (GTDB): domain Bacteria; phylum Bacteroidota; class Bacteroidia; order Cytophagales; family Spirosomataceae; genus CAZVFE01. The sequence goes on from CAZVFE010000068.1 coordinate 5,736, forward strand.
AACCTATTGATGGAACTACCACGGATGAGGTTGGTAAATTTGAGATTAATAAGATACCGATTGGCTCTTATAAAATTGTTGTAAGTTTTATTGGTTATGAAACTAAGACGATTGAGTTTGAAATTAAAGAAAAAAAGCAGAATATCGATTTTGGAATCATTAAAATGCCAATGTCTACTACTGTTTTGGCGGAAGTGACAGTTGAGGGGCAAAAGCCAATGATTGAAGAATTGGTGGATAGAACGGTCTACAATGCAGAAAATGATGAAACCAATAAGGGAGGAGATGCTACTACTGTTTTAGCTAAGGTTCCGATGTTATCGGTAGATTTAGATGGAAATGTAAGTTTAAGAGGCTCGTCTAACATTAAGGTATTGATTAATAATAAGCCTTCAACAATTATGGCATCGAGTATTCCGGATGCCTTAAAGCAAATTCCAGCTGAGATGATTAAATCTGTTGAAGTAATCACTTCTCCATCCTCGAGATATGATGCAGAAGGGTCTGCTGGTATAATTAATATAAACACTAAAAAGAATACGCTTCAAGGATTAACCTTGAATGTCAATTCTTCTGCTGGATATAGAGGATCCAATTTAGGTTTAAATGGAAATTTCAGAAGAAAGAATTGGGGTTTATCTCTAGGTGGTTGGGGAAGATCTTCCTATAATGTAAGGGGAGATTTTGAAAATACTCAAACAACGATAAATCCTGAGACATCTGTTTCAACAACGAATAGGCAAACTTCAAGTTCTTTGAATGCGGGGTTATTTGGAAGGTATAATTTAGGTTTTGATTGGGATATTAATAAAAAGAATTATGTTCTTGCCAATGCTTCATTTGGAGTTAGAAATAATAATTCCAAGCAATTTGATTTGATGCAATATACGAATGGGGTGTTGAGAAATTCAAGAAATACCTATAATGATGGATCATCAAATAATATCGATTTTAATTTTAATTATACGCATATTTTTGATAAGCCAGGACATGAATTTAGTTTATTGGCGATGGTATCCAATGATTCAAGAGATAATACTTTTTCGAATGATATTTTAAATCTATCTAATTTAGATCAGGTAAGTTCTTCGATCAAAAATATCAATTATTCTTTTGATAGGGAAGCAACTATTCAGGCAGATTATATTGTTCCAATCTCAAAAACTCAGTCTTTTGAAATGGGTGCGAAATATATTTATCGTTTATCCAATTCTGATTTTACATCTTATAAAAATATTACAGGAAATGATGCTGGTGGGTATTTAATAGATCCTAATGCGAATTTATCCAACGTATTTGATTATGTTCAGAATATTGGGGCAGCTTATAGTTCTTATACTTATTCAACGAAGAATAAATGGACTTTCAAAGGAGGATTAAGATATGAGTATACAGATATATCTGCATCGTTTTTGAAGCAGGAAAATGCTCCAGATTTATCAATTCCATCTTATTCCATTTTGGTTCCGTCTTTTAATTTATCCAAGAATTTACCAAAAGGAACATGGAGATTTTCATTTAATAGAAGAATTCAAAGACCTTCTATTCGCTATCTAAATCCAAATATTGATCGTACGAATCCATTGAGAATTTCGACTGGTAATCCGAATTTAGATCCAGAATATGCAAATAATTTTGAAATTGGATATAGTAGATTAATCAAGCAGACTTATATATCTGCAGCAATTTTCCACAGAAATACTACAGGATCCATTTCTAATATTTCTTTGGTGGATACTGCAACGATTAATGGAAAATTAGAAGATATCATTTTAACCAAACCATTTAATATTGGGTCGGAGAAGCGTTATGGTATGGATTTAAATTTAAATGTGAATTTAGCTAACAAATTCAGATTGGGAGGAGGAGCTGATATTGATTATGTAAATGTTTCCAATAATGATCCTGATCCATCCAAAGTTGTAGGAAATAAAGGATTTTCAACTCGATTTAGAGCTTTCGGTTCTTATGAGATTGGTAAAGGTTATGGATTTCAATTATTTTCTTTTTACCGTTTGAGAGAAGTGAATTTACAAGGTTATTCAGGAGGTTTTGGAATGTATAATTTAAGTTTCAAGAAGGATATCAATGAGAAAAGAGGAAGTATAGGAATTGGTGTTGAAAATTTCTTGCAAAAAGGAATTAGGATTGTAAGCGAAACACAATCTACTTATATCAATAACAAGAATATTAATATGAATTATAATTTTAATATTCGTGTAAACTTCTCTTATAGAATTGGAAAGATGACCTTTGAGGAACCAAGAAGAAGAAGAAAATCGATTACGAATGATGATCAAAAAGGAGGAGGAGATGATAGTGGCCAAGCTCAGCA
>CAZVFE010000069.1:0-7899 GCA_964626405.1 uncultured Cytophagales bacterium
AAAAAATGAAAGATAAGAAAAAAGATATGGAAGAAAATGAGATGAAAGCAGAGGAAAATCTAGAGATGGAGGAAACCAATGAAGTTGAAAAAGAGGGGAATGAAGATGCAGGCAAACAGGAAAAGGGATCTGAGGAGGAGGATTTAAAGGAAAAGTATATTCGTTTATATTCTGAATATGAAAATTATCGAAAGCGCACTGCGAAAGAGAAAATGGAGTTAATTCAGACTGCTGGAGAAAGGGTAATTAAGGAATTATTACCGGTAATGGATGATTTTGACCGGGCATTTAATGACAAAAATGCAGAAATTCCGGAAGGGATTCAGTTAATTATGCAAAAAATGATGAATTCCCTTAAATCAATTGGATTAAAGGAATTAGAAGCAAAAGAAAAGGATTTTGACCCAGATTTTCATGATTGTATTACGCAATTTGATGCTCCATCTGAAGATTTAAAAGGAAAAGTAATTGATGTTGTTGAGAAGGGTTATACCTTAAATGATAAGGTTATTCGATATGCGAAAGTAGTTGTGGGAAAGTAATTCCTGATTAGAGATTAGAAAAAATAATATAATGGCAAAAAGAGATTATTACGAAGTATTGGGTGTGACGAAATCGTCTAGTGCGGAGGAGATTAAGAAGGCTTATCGTAAGATGGCTGTCAAATACCATCCTGATAAAAATCCGGATGATAAGGAAGCTGAGGAGAAATTCAAGGAGGCAGCAGAGGCCTATGAAGTTTTATCTAATCCTGAGAAAAAGCAGCGATACGATCAGTTTGGACATGCTGGAATGGGTGGACAAGGCGGCTTTGGAGGAGGAGGAATGAATATGGAGGACATATTCTCTAATTTCGGAGATATATTTGGAGATGATAGTCCGTTTGGATCTTTCTTTTCTGGAGGATCTAGAGGGACAAGAAGACGAAAAGGAACAGATTTAAGAATTAAATTAAAATTGAATCTTGAGGAGATTGCCAATGGAGTAGAGAAGAAAATCAAGGTTAAAAGACATGTTTCATGTAAATCTTGTAGTGGAAATGGTTCAAAAAATGGAACAGATTTAAAAAGCTGTGGAACTTGTAATGGTACAGGACAAGTTCGAAGAGTACAAAATACCATGCTAGGCCAAATGGTAACATCCTCCCCTTGTCCGACTTGTGCTGGGGAAGGAAAGCAGATTGGTTCAAAATGTGATGTTTGTTTTGGTGAAGGACGTGTATTAGAGGAGGAAGTATTACCAATAAAGATTCCGGCAGGGGTATCAGATGGGATGCAATTATCCATGACAGGAAAGGGGAATTTTCCACCGAGAGGCGGAGTTTCAGGTGATTTATTGATAGTTATTGAGGAAGAAGAGGATAAGGAATTAAAAAGGGATGGAAATAATGTCATTTATGAATTGTACATAAATTTTGCTGATGCGGCATTAGGAACATCTGTGGAGGTACCTACAATAGGTGGAAAAGCAAAAATATCCATTGAGCCAGGAACACAGGCAGGGAAAATCTTACGATTAAGAGGAAAAGGAATTAAGGAAGTACAAGGTTATTCTACGGGAGATCAATTGGTTCATGTGAATATCTGGACGCCAAAGAATTTAAGCACTGAGGAAAAGGAGATTTTAGAAAAACTTAGAACATCTGAGAATTTTGCTCCTAATCCGGGGAAATCTGAAAAAGGATTTTTTGATAAGGTAAGAGATATTTTTGGTTAGTACTAAGAATTTTTAATTAAAAAGCCCATGAATTAATAAATCATGGGCTTTTTTTTATTAGAATTTTGCGTATTTCTCTACGTAGATATTTTCAAACTTCTTGGCTTCTTCAGGCATCGTATCCTTGAAAGCATTCATAAAGATTTGCAATTCATAAAAGGCTAATTGAATATCATTATTATGCCCTTCCCTATTTTTGGCATAGTAATCTAAATCTTTTTCAATTCTACTTGCCATTGTATTCGCAATTTTCAAGGCTTTATCTGGGGCGCCTGCACTTACATATAAAGAGGCAAAATAAGAAGAGAATTGATCATAGGCCATTACTGTATCAGGAATTTTAGCATCCATAAAATCCAATAATTCAATTGCTCCAGCTTTATCTCCTTCACGAATTAATTGTTCGGCAATTTTATATACATTTAACCTTGCAGAAACTAAAGGAATACCCTTATAGAATTCTCCATGGTAATAAATACTTGGATCATCTAAGCCTCTCCATTTGAAAACTTCCATAAAGTTTTTCTTTGCAATTTTTGCATTTACCCAACCGTCTGTAGCACCTGGAATCTTAAATGGCATTAATCTTAAGGCATAACCTTCAAGCGACATACATTCTTTTAAACCTAAATATTGATCACTTGGTAAGGTAGATGAGAAATAAATAGGTCTTGTCCAACCATTCACAGCATTATTCGCAATAATATCTAATTGGATTAATTTATCTTTAAAAATACTATGGGTAGGTAACTTCCAAGAAATCTGACTAGAAAGGAAAGGTACTAAATCCTTTTCAATCCAATCATATTGAGAAACCTTTTGGATATCCACTGGGATAGACAAAGAATCTGTTGGTAGTGTATTAACAAAATCACCCGTTGTTGTTTGTGCTTTCAATCTAGGATCATCTCGATGTAAAAGATCCATATATTGTGGAAGCGACATTACATCAATATTTTCAGCCTTATTATAGATTAACTGATCATTCACTCCTTCTCTAAATTGATCTTTAACAAAACTTATTGGTAGGGCTTTTGAGTCGTAGGTATCTCGTTTCATTTGATCTACATACCAGTCTGTTCCTAAAAGGGAAAGATTACAAACACGGACGTCTGTACGGTATCCTTCTACTTCCTGCAAATACCAAAGAGGGAAAGTATCATTATCTCCACCTGTGAATAAGATTGCGTTTGGAGCACAAGAATCTAATAAATTTTTTGCAAAATCAATTTGATAAACTCTTTTGGAGCGATCATGGTCGTCCCAGTTCTGCTGCGCCATAATAATTGGGGCAGAAAGGGTAAATATTGCAATCAGGGCATAACGCAATTCGGTAGACTTCAAGAATTTCTGGAACCAGGAATTCAATTGCATAACTGCCAGACCTGCCCAAATGGCCATAAAATGGAAAGAACCAACGAATATATAATCTCTTTCTCTCGGTTCTTGAGGAGGGGAATTTATATAAACCGCTAAAGCAATTCCAGGAAGAATGAATAAGAGTGTTGTAACAAAAAAATCTTTATCATTTTTGGAATAAATGAAATAGAAGCCGATAAATACAAGAATCAAAGGAAGGAAATAATAATTATTTCTCGCTTTATTCGTCTTTAAATTATAGGGTAAATCTTCCGTTGATTCAAAAGGACCCACAGAAGGAGAATCTTGAAAATCGGATTGTCTACCCACGAAATTCCACATCAAGTAGCGCATATACATATGTCCAACCTGATAATCAAAGAAGAATTTTACATTATCTGCAAAAGTAGGTTTTTCTCCAGGGGCTAATCCTAAATTTTCTTGATATAATTGAGGATGATTCCCTGATGAAGAATAAACACGCGGGAATAAGATTTCATTTGAATAAGTTACATCAGGTTTATGAGCATAAACCTCATATTTGCCATTGGATTTTTTATAAATTGGATCTCCTTGTTTTATCTCTTCAACTTCAGAAGTAAAAACTGGTCCATATAACAAAGAACGATCACCATATTGCTCACGCTTTAGGTATTTTAGATAGTTTAAAATATTAGAGGGATCATTTTCATTTAATGGAGGATTATAACTTGAACGAATTAAAACAACCGTATAAGAAGAATAACCGATTAGAATAAAAACAAGGGAGAAAAGGGCAATATTTAAATTAACCTTATTCTTTTTGTAGGAATAATTGATGAAATAAATGATTGTACCTATTAATAAAATCAAGAATAAAATAGCTCCTGAATTATAAGGAAGTCCTAAGGTATTAACCATGAATAATTCAAAGGAAAGTGCGATACTTGGAAGACCTTGAATGATAAATGAATTAATTATTCCTAGAATTACCAAGCCTAAAATCATCGCTATGATTGAACCCTTTAGCTTTGGCTTATCCGATTTTTTAAAATAATATAAAAGGGCTAGCGCAGGGAGAGTTACCAAGTTTAAAAGGTGAATACCTGTGGACAAACCAATTAAATAGGCAATAAGAATAATCCAGCGATTGGCTGTTTTTTCATCTTCGATTCTTTCCCATTTAAAAGCGGCCCAAACCACGATTGCTGTAAAAAAAGAAGATAAACCATATACTTCTGCTTCAACAGCCGAAAACCAAAAGGTATCAGAGAAGGTATAAATCAATGCACCGACTGTTCCTGCAAGGATCAAGCCAATTTTATCTTCTGATGAATAGTCGGATTCATTCTTTTTAATGGTTTTTCTACCGATTAAGGTGATTGTCCAGAATAAAAACAAAATAGTAAATGCTGAGGCAACAACCGAAAGCATATTTATCCAGAAGGCAACCATTTCTAAATTACCCATTGCTAAAAGTCCAAAAGCTCTACCTAAAAGAAGGAATAGAGGGGCTCCAGGAGGATGTGGAACTTCTAATTTAAAGGCACAGGCAATAAATTCGCCACAGTCCCAAAAAGAGGCAGTGGGTTCAACTGTAAGGGTATAGGTGATTAGGGCAATTAGGAATACAGACCAGCCTGTAAGGTTATTTAATTTTGAAAAACTCATTTTAAAATTGTTTTAAGAATCGAATATCATTTTCAGTAAATAAACGTAAATCTTTGATTTGGTATTTTAGCATAGTGATTCTTTCTATACCCATTCCGAAGGCATATCCGGAATATTCGGTGGGGTCAATACCAACATTTTTTAAAACATTGGGATCTACCATACCAGCACCACCAATTTCTACATAGCCTGCGCCTTTGCAAACATTACAACCTTCTCCTTTGCAAAGAAGGCAAGAAATATCTATTTCAGCTGAAGGTTCAGTAAAAGGAAAATAGGAAGGGCGGAATCTAATTTTTGTATCTTTCCCAAACATTTCTTTTACAAAATGGTATAAGGTATCTTTTAAATCTTTAAAGCTAACATTTTTATCTACGAATAATCCTTCTACCTGATGAAATAAACAATGGGCACGTGCTGAAATGGCCTCATTTCGATAAACTCTACCGGGCATAATGGATCGAATTGGTGGATTTTTATGTTCCATTAAACGAATTTGAACATTAGAAGTATGCGTACGCAACATTAAATCCTTTTCAATACTTTCATTGGATTTTTCAATGAAGAAAGTATCCTGCATTTCTCTTGCTGGATGATCAGCTGGAAAGTTTAAAGCTGTAAAATTATAGAAATCAGATTCTATTTCTGGTCCATCTTCTACATTGAAACCCATTCTGTTAAAAATTTCTAAAATTCTAGCACGAACAAGGGTTAATGGATGAAGATTCCCTTGTGATAAAGAACCTACCAAGGTAAGATCATCCGGAATTTCTACTGTAGTTTTTGAAGAAAAAGATTCTTGAGCAGCAAAGAATTTTTGTTCAGCATGATTTTTAAGCTCATTCATAGCCTGTCCCATGGCCCTTTTTTGATCATTGGGAACAGCTTTCATCATATCGAATAAATCGGCTAATTTTCCTTTTCTGCCAACATAAGCAATTCTAAAATTCTCTAAATCCTGAGCATTGTTAATAGCAAATTGATCTATTTCTTCTTTTAATTTTTCTATTGATTCAATCATTCGTTAAATAATATTAAAGCCAAGCGTGGCTTGTACTAAACTTTGACGAGAATCTAATTTTACCCCTGTTGGTAATTTGGACTCGTCAATTATATTTTTTAGGCTACTTTCATAGCGGATATCAAGACTAATTCCTAAAATCTGGATACCTCCACCAACTTGAAAGCCAAAATTGGTTTTATTTAATCCTCTTTTTTCTTCCCAAGCATTATAATAGGATTTAACAGCCTCTTTAATAGCGGAATTTTCAGACATTGAATAGGATGCTACAGGGCCGCCTAAAATATAGACGATTCCTTTTTTATAACCAATTAATAAGGGCACATCTAGAGTCGTATACTTCAAATCAAAAACTTTATTTGTAGCTACAGAAGCTAGATTTATTTTTGATGAAAAGGACCCTCCTTTTTGGGAAACTAAAAGTTCTGGTTGAAAAAATAAGGTCTTACCGATTCTAGCAGAAACCCCTCCTACCCATCCAATTTGGTTATTTTTACTTTCATTCACTACAGCATTGATTCCATTATTAAACAAATCTGTTCTAACGGATGAGAGATTCATTCCCCCTTTAATTCTTAGGCTAAAAATGTTACTTGCGGAAATTTGTCCAAAACTGGAAAAACTAGTAAATAAAACAAATATTAAACCTCCAAATAACTTATAATTTGATAACTTTTTCATAATGGTTAAATTTATTCGTAAAAATATAATAAACCTTTGGAAAAAAAAAGGTTTATTTTGTAGTCCAAAATTTTAGTAACTTTAGACTTTACATTCTATCTTCCTTATGGCTAAAACTAAAACTTCCTTTATATGTCAGTCCTGTGGTTATAATAGTCCAAAGTGGTTGGGAAAATGTCCTACATGTCAAGAATGGAATAGCTTTATAGAGGAAATCATTGAAGCTCCGACTGATCCTTCAGATGCTTGGAAAAAGGCCATAAAAAATCAACAATCTGGGAAATTAAAAACCTTGGATGAGGTAAGTTCAGAGGATACTCCAAGAATATTAACGGGGGATTTAGAATTTGATCGTGTATTGGGGGGCGGAATCGTTCCTGGTTCATTAATTCTTATTGGTGGAGAACCTGGAATTGGAAAATCTACACTTTTACTTCAGATAGCCCTTCAATTAAATCAAAAAATCATTTATATATCTGGAGAAGAATCGGAGGAACAAATTAAATTAAGAGCGGAGAGAATTGGATTAAAAAACCCTAATCTCTATTTATTAAAGGAAACAAATACCCAAAATATATTTAAGCAAATTATTGAGGAAGATGCCAATATCTTAATTGTAGACTCTATTCAAACTTTGTTTACAGATAAAATTGAATCTGGACCGGGTTCAGTTTCACAAATCCGAGAATGCACTGTTGAATTAATGCGGTATGCTAAAGAAACCAATACGAGTATTTTCGTGGTAGGACATATCACCAAAGAAGGTACAATTGCGGGACCAAAGGTTTTGGAGCATCTTGTGGATACGGTTTTGCAATTTGAGGGGGATCAACATTTAATTTATCGGATTTTACGTACCATTAAAAATAGATTTGGAAATACGGCAGAATTAGGCATATATGAAATGTTGGGATCGGGATTAAGGCCAGTAAATAATCCTTCAGAGATATTATTGTCGCAAAGAGACGAAATAGAATCTGGAATGGCTGTTGGTACCTTAATGGAAGGAAATCGTCCTTTAATGATTGAAATTCAATCCTTGGTAGGATTAAGTAATTTTGGGAATCCGCAGAGAACTTCCACCGGATTTGATTCAAGGAGGTTATCGATGTTAATTGCAGTATTAGAGAAAAAAGCGGGACTAAGATTAGGAAATCAAGATGTATTTTTAAATATCACTGGGGGAATAAAAGTCGCTGACCCAGCCTTGGATTTATCTGCGGCAATGTCGATCATTTCTTCTTACAAAGACAAACCTATCTCAAAAACAACCTGCTTTGCGGCTGAATTAGGATTAGGGGGAGAATTAAGGTCAGTAACGCGGATTGAACAAAGAATCGCTGAGGCCGAAAAAATTGGTTTTACAGATATTTGGGTAAGTAAATATAATGTTAAAAAAATCGATCTTAGTGGATTCAAAATTCGCATACACCAAGCCGCAAATATTGGGGAAGTTGATTTTTAGTACTTAG
>CAZVFE010000070.1:0-7720 GCA_964626405.1 uncultured Cytophagales bacterium
AAAAAAAATAAAAAACCTTGTCCAGAAACTAGACAAGGTTTTAGTAATCAAGCATTTATATACTAACTTTAAAAAGTTTAAAGTCCTGCAAAATTACACTTTTTTTCAAGATTTCAAATTTTTTTCTATTGATGCATCGGCCTCAATAAATCATTCACCGTTTTTACAGGATTAAAAGTCTCTAAAGGAACCTCCACAAAAATGGTATTCCAGTCAGACATCGACCCATTCCATAATCCTGGCAATTCCATCGCCTTCAAAGATTTACCATCCTTCGTTTTCTCCGTAATGAAGCCCGCTTCCATATCTCTATACTTCAGTAAATCCAATTTTTCCCCTTCCATGTTCTTTGGATAACAAATTAAATCTACCGGATTAAAATGCGTAGACCCCTGAAAAATAGTTTGCTGTCCTGAATCTTTTGGGTCAACCTGCGCAGACTCTACCAATTGCAATGTCTTCTCTCCCCCCTTGCCAATCACCCAAAATGGCCCTCCTCCCGGCTCACCCGTATTCTTTACCACCCCACAAACCCTTGTCGGCCTATTCAAAATTCGATTTATCTCTTGAATCTGTTCCTCCAAATTCTTGGATATTAAACCTTCTTCAGGCTCATATCCCAAATAATTTTTGATAAAATTCCATGCTGAACTAACCTGCTCAACCTTTATTTCCCCTTTTAAAGATTCAGAAATTTCCTTATTTCGATTTAAAATCCCGATTAATATTCCCATCAAAGCCTTTTTATAATCTATGGTAGGAGCAGCAAATTTTTCTGGAACTACATTATCAACATTTTTGATGAAAATTATATCCCCATCCAAATCATTTAAATTTTCCAACAAAGCCCCATGCCCCGCCGGTCTGAATAAAATCTTTCCATCCTCCAAAAACAAGGTATTATCCATATTCACCGCTACGGTATCTGTAGAAGATTTTTGCTCGGAAAAACTTACCTCATATTTCAATCCAAACCTTTTTTCTACCTTCGCCTTTACCTTCTCTACCAATTCCTTGAATCGAGATTGATGCTCAGGTGATACCGTAAAATGCAAATGAGCCGAATTTCCATCATTGGCATATTGTGCTGCCTCAAATAAATGTTCCTCTAAAGGTGTTCTTGGCCCATCTTCATAAGAATGAAAGGATAATAAACCCTTAGGCAAAGATCCATATCCCAATCCCCCTTCTTCCAACAAGGCCTTCACCCAATTTTGATCATTTTCTTCCGTAAGTCTCGACTTCAATTCATCAAAAAAAGCAAAATGTTCCTTCGATTCTAAAAATTTATCAACTTCCTTATTTTTTTCCCCAGAGGCTAAAAATTCATATAAGGACTTAAACATTCTCGTCGCTGCGCCAGAGGCAGGTACCATTTTGATAATCTTCAAATTTTTTGAAATCAGATCAAAATTGTTGATAAATTCCTTTAATTGATCTTCAGAAAGCTTAATTATCCCATCATCAATGGTTGCGGCCTTCTCAATTCGCATAAATGGAAATCCATTTTTAAAATCTGATATTTGGCGGATAACATCTTTTTCGGATATCCCTCTTGTCTTAATTTGTTGTTGTTGAATTTCTGTTAACATATACCTTTTCACTATATCATTCAATTTATAAAAAAATTCCTTAATTTGCCCCGAATTTCTTAGTTTTAATTATATGATGTCCCAAGCCCAATCAATTTTGAAAAAATATTGGGGGTATGATCAATTTCGTCCCCTTCAAGAGGATATCATTTATTCAATTTTAGATAGCCAAGACACCTTAGCAATTTTACCTACTGGAGGAGGAAAATCAATTTGCTTTCAAGTTCCAGGAATGATCTTCCCAGGATTAACCTTAGTAATTTCCCCACTTATCGCCCTAATGCAAGATCAGGTAGATCAACTAAAAAAAAGAGGGATTAAAGCAGTGGCCATCCATAGCGGTTTAAGCAATAGACAAATAGATATTTTACTAGACAATTGCATTTACGATGAAATAAAATTCTTATACATTTCTCCTGAGCGCCTAAAGACTCCTTTATTTTTGGCGAGAGCAGAAAAAATGAATATTTCTCTTCTTGCAATTGATGAAGCTCATTGTATTTCTCAATGGGGATATGATTTTCGCCCCCCTTATCTCGAAATAAAAAAATTCAGAGAATCCTACCCGAAAATCCCTTGTATTGCCCTTACCGCCTCCGCAACATTGGATGTTCAGGATGATATAAAGGAAAAATTAGGATTTAAATCAGATAAACATTTTCAAAAAAGTTTTATCAGAAAAAACCTTTCTTATTCTGTTTTATTCGAAGAAAATAAAGAGAAAAAAATATTAGAAATTTTAAGGAAAGTCCCAGGTTCCGGCATAATCTATGTAAGAAATCGAAAGAAATGTAAGGAAATCGCAGAATTCTTGCAATCCTACGAAATATCGGCTGATTATTATCATGCTGGACTAGATTCAAAAACTCGGTCCGGTATCCAAAATAAATGGATAAATAATCAAATTCGAATTATCGTGGCAACAAATGCCTTCGGTATGGGAATCGATAAACCGGATGTAAGAATTGTTATTCATATTGACCTCCCAGATTCAATTGAAGCCTATTACCAAGAGGCTGGAAGAGCCGGTAGAGATGAGAAAAAAGCCTATGCCGCACTTTTACTTCAAAATCATGATTTGGAAGATTTAAAAACGAATTTTGAAAAGAATTTCCCTTCAAAAGAATCTATCCAAAGAACCTACCAAGCCATGGCTAATTTCCTTCAAATTCCAGAAGGCAGCGGTGAAAATGTAGACTATGATTTTAATTGGATTGAAATGAGTAAACGATTCAATCTTTCCCCTCTCGACACCCATTTTTCTCTCAAAGCACTTGACCAAGAAGGATTAATCGTTTTAAATGACCAAGGTTTAAATAATTCCTTGATACAAGTAATAGTTTCCTCAACCGAATTATATGATTTTCAATTGAGAAATGAACGATATGAATCTTTCATCAAACTCCTATTACGAATCTATGGTGGTAATATTTATAATGAATTAGTTCCTGTTTATGAAAATGAATTGGCCAAGTCTTATAAATCCAATCCTATTGAAATTATTAACTTATTGGAACTTCTAGAAAAATTTGAAATTATTCAATATCAAAAATCTACAGGAGCACCTCGATTAACGCTGAGTCATCCACGAGCAAACGTCAATAATATCCCTTTCAATTGGCTAAATTATAAAGAAAGAAAAAAACGAGAGGCAAAAAAAATAGAGGGAATTCTCCATTATTCTCAAACGAAAAATGTTTGTAGATCCAGACATCTCGCGATTTACTTTGGAGAAATTACCGATAATGAATGTGGAATTTGTGATGTTTGCAATAAGAAAAAACCCCTTAATCCAGAAAAAAAACTGAATGAATTAAGGGATGATGAAATTATCCGTTTATGCTCTTTCTTGAAAAATGGCCCACTCAATATTGATAGCCTGGTAGCTTGCATGCAACCTTTAAGCGCAAAAGAAGTAATAAAAATAATTCAAAAAAGTCTAGACCAAGAGCTAATCCATTATATTGAACCTGAAACCTTAGCGCTTAATTCAGACTAAATTCAACGAAATTTTTCACTTTTCTCTTCAATAAAGCAATTTCCAAAACCTCCTTGGCATTATCTACATAATGGAATTTCAAATCTTTTAAATACAAAGGCTCTATTTCTAAAATATCCTTTTGATTTTTCTCAGATAATATAATTTCTTTAATTCCTGCTCTTTTTGCGGCCAAAATCTTTTCCTTAATCCCCCCTACTGGCAATACCTTCCCCCTTAAGGTGATTTCTCCTGTCATCGCTAATTTATCCTTTACCTGACGCTGTGTAAGCGCCGATGCAATGGAAGTTAGGATGGTAATTCCAGCAGAAGGACCATCTTTCGGTACCGCGCCTGCTGGCACGTGAATATGCAAATTATATTTTTCGAATAATTTAAAATCAATTCCATATTCCTCATGATGCGCCTTTAAGAAAGTTAAGGCAGCCTGAGCCGACTCCTTCATTACATCTCCTAATTGTCCGGATAATACTAAATTTCCTTTTCCTTTAGACAATAAAGATTCAATGAATAGGATATCCCCGCCTACAGATGTCCACGCTAATCCTGTGACAATTCCAGCTATATCATTCTTTTCATATTCATCATTATGGAATATCGCAGGGCCTAAATATTCTTCCAAAATAGTGGGATCAATGATAGCAGGAATTTCCTCCTCCATGGCAATTTTTAGGGTGAATTTTCTAACCAATCGGGCAATTTCTTGCTCCAATTTACGAACACCCGATTCGCGCGTATATTCTCCAATTAATTTCTGGAAGGTCTTATCCTTTATTTTTAAACCCTTCTCTTCTAAACCATGTTCTTTTAATTGCTTTGGGAACAAATGTTTCTTGGCAATCTGAACCTTTTCTTCCAAGGTATAGCCACTTACTTCAATGATTTCCATACGATCCCTTAAAGGGCCAGGTACAGTATCCAAAGAATTTGCAGTAGCAATGAACATTACATTGGATAAATCATATTCTACATCTAGGTAATTATCCAAAAACGAATTATTTTGTTCAGGATCCAATACCTCCAATAAAGCAGAAGAAGGATCTCCCCGATGGCTATTTCCTAATTTATCAATTTCATCCAAAACAAAAACTGGATTATTTGAACCTGCTTTCTTTAAATTTTGAATAATTTTTCCAGGCATTGCCCCAATATAGGTCTTCCGATGCCCTCTAATTTCAGCCTCATCTTGTAAACCTCCCAAAGCCATTCTTACATATTTCCTTCCTACCGCTTTGGCAATGGATTTACCTAAAGAGGTTTTTCCTACCCCCGGAGGGCCTACTAAACAAAGAATAGGAGCCTTTAAATTTCCTTTAAATTTTATAACGGAAAGATATTCTAAAATGCGTTCCTTAACCTTTTCTAAACCGTTATGGTCAGCATCCAAGATTCTTTTCGCCTTGCGAATATCATACGATTCTTTCGTTGATTCTCCCCAAGGAAGATCCAATAATAATTCTACAAAATTCAATTGAGAAGGATATTCCGGAGAAGCGGAATTCATTCGAGATAATTTATTTATTTCTTTATTGAAAAAATCTGAAACCTGGGCAGTCCATTTCTTTTTTGAAGCTCTAAGACGTAAGGTGTCCATCTCCTGCTCAGGAGTCTCTTGTCCTAATTCCTCTTGTAAAACCTTAATTTGTTGCCTTAAATAATAATCTCTTTGTTGTTGATCAATATCACTACTTGCTTTAATCTGAATCTCCTTTTTCAATTCATGATGTTTCAATTCCTTTACCAATAATTGAAGTAATTTATTACATCTATCTAAAAGTCCGGGCGTAGCTAATATATTTTGTTTTTCATTTAAATCATTAATTAAATTAGATGATATAAAATGAAGATATGTATTCAAATTTGAAAATGTTTCAATGGCCATAAAGACCTCACGAGGATGATCAGAGGCCAATTCAAGGATGTTTTTTGCAGTTTCCTTTACACTGGAGATCAAAGCATTGTCTTCCTTATTAAATTTTGAGGGAACCTCCTCATCCCAATATTTCACTGTGGAAATATAATAAGGCTCTAATTGCGTAAATTCTTCAATTTCAAAACGACGAATCCCCTGAACAATAATGGAAATATTTCCACCCGGCAAAACAAACATTTTAATGATTTTTGCTACTGTCCCAACATGATACATCTCCTCAGGATTCGGCTCAAGTTTGGAAGGGTTAATCACTGATACCACCCCCAATAATTTATTTCCCTTCTGAACCTTTTTAACCAATTTTATAGAACTCTGACGGGTAATAGTGATTGGAACCACCACACCTGGAAATAAAACCATGTTCTTAACTGGCAAAATTGATAGAGGATTTGATAAAGATTCTATATCGATATCTTCTGGCTCTGGTTGCATACCAACCTGCACTAATTCCATTTTTTCCATCCCAGATAATTGTCCTAGTAAGTCCTTCATATTACTCATAGCCTGAATATTTATCATGTTTTGTCTTTAATCATGCAAAATTGATGCCATAAAGACATTTTGTCAGAATTTCTATTTTAAAGTAGTTAGTTTGCTCGCCTTTTTAAAAATATACGAGCTCTTATTTTCTTTGAATTCCTTCTGAACAATGTTTATTTGATTATCAAATTCTTCCATCAACAAAGAATTTTCTAATTTTTTTCCTAATAAATCTTGGGAATAATTCCATTCGGCATAAACCCAAGTAACATCTGTTTGAACATCATAACCCAAATATTGGAATGGATGTTTTAATTTTCCAGATTCAATAAAGCCAAAATGCTTTGCAATATACGGAGGAATAAAGGTATCTCCTTCATTATTATTATCAAGTTTAAGATTTTTTTTATGGAACTCACTTAAACCCTTCTCAAAATCGTCTGTAAACAATCGAATACTCAATTCCCAAGAATTCGATCTAGAATTAAAATGTAATTCAGTTAAGGAAGTATGAAAAGGATGCACTTCCAGATTATTAGCCTGAAATAACATCCCTGCCCATAAAATAAAGGTCAATAGCATTTATTTGAAAAATACTTTGAATATATCATTTCCAAAAGTGAATATCATTAATCCGATAAGAATTAACATCCCCACTTGTTGAGCTCTTTCTAATACTTTTTCTGAAACTGGCTTACCCGTAATAATTTCAACCAATAAAAACAAAGCATGTCCACCGTCTAATGCTGGTATTGGCAATAAATTCATAAATGCCAAGGCCATGGATATTAAACCTGTCATTGCCCAAAATCTTGTCCAATCCCAATATCCTCCAAATAATTGGGCGATACCAACCGGACCACTCAAGGTTTTAGAGGCTGCAACCTCCCCTTTAAATATTTTTCCGAAGGCCTTTACATTATCAATAATCACTCCAAAGGCTCTTTCTGTACCAAGTGGAACCGCCTCCGCAAAACTATAATCTACATGAGTTTCTTTAATTAAAGGCATCGGACCAAATCCTATCTTTCCTTCCGCATTTACCACTAAATTCAAGGTATCCATTGCTCCTGCTCTCTCAATTACCAATTCTGCAGGCTGGGATTTATATTTTTCCAATACCTCCTGAATTTGATGATAAAAAACAGTAGACTCCCCATTAACCGAAAGAATTTTATCCCCTACTTTTAATCCTGCTTTATATGCCGGATAATTTTCTAAAAGTGAAGGATCCTCCACCGTCTCAGGGTCTGCCACTACTCCTACCTCATATTCAGTAATTGGCTCAATAAAACCTAAATCCTTATCCGATAATTTTTCAATAATATTTCCTGGAATATCCACGCGAATTTCTTGTCCATCTCTTAATACGGTATAATAAGAATTATCCCCTAATAAAACATCGGATGAACGCAAATCTCCAAATTCCTGATAATCTTCTCCATTAACTTTTAAAATTCTATCCCCCGTTTCTAATCCGATCGCTTTTCCTACCTCTAAGGCTACAATTCCATTTTTATTCAATTCTTCTTTTGAAATGAAATTTTTTCCATTGTTATAAGTAAGGGAAACAAAAATCACAATTCCGGTAATAATATTGAAGATAATCCCTCCAAGCATCACAATTAATCTTTGCCATGCTGGCTTGGATCTAAATTCCCAAGGTTCTGGCGTAGCAGATAATTTACTGGCATCCTGATTTTCATCAATCATCCC
>CAZVFE010000071.1:0-7623 GCA_964626405.1 uncultured Cytophagales bacterium
GCATCCATTTTTTTCGGATCTTTTATTCCATCCCAAACAATCATAGGAGGATTTTTTCCAACTTTTAAAATAAAACGATATAATTTTCCAAACCTTCCTTTTGAGGGTACCTTACCAGCATTTCTAGTATAGGTATTGTCATGAACATAAATGGCTGCAGGATATGGATCATATTCCTGATCATGAATGGGAAGTTCTGTCATATAATAGGATATTATTCCCGTTCCTAAAGTCTTATGATTAATGATTTCATTATTATAAATTTCTACATTATTTGTCGCTAATACCATAACTCCTGTACCCATGGGTACTGAGGCTACAATATTTCCTTTGGGAGCAAAATTTTTCGTATTATTTTCAATGATTTTATTATCATGAACCTTTACAAATCCCCCTTTTTTCTGTATTAAATCAGGTAAATCAAATACTAAAATCCCCCCTGTATTATTCTTAGCTGTATTATTATATACTTCCGCATAGAGGGAATTTTCAATTTCAATTCCTGCAACATTTTCATAAGCCAAGGAATTTCTTACGATAATATTTTTCGATTGACCAACATAAATTCCAGCATCAGAAGCCCCAATGGCAATGCATTCATCAATTAAAACCCCATCGCATAGAACAGGATATAGGGCATAAGATCCATTCGAAGATTTCGGTCCACCCGTCCATTCCGCCTTAATTCGAATAAAATTCATGTTTTTTACTTCCATGGTTTTTATTAAATCTCCTTTTGAATCTTGGACTGTCAGGTCCTCTAGGGTTATATTTTCCGAATTAGTGATTCTAATTCCTTCTGCACCAACAGTCTGGTCTATGAATTTTAGAATTGTTTTATCTATTCCTGCTCCCCTGATGATGATATTTTTTTTTCCATCCATCGACAAAGTCTTTTTTATAACAAAGCTGCCTTCAGGTAAAGTAATAGTGGTGCCATTTTCTGCTAAAATAAAATCAGTTTGAATTTGTTTTTCAATGTTTTCTTGAGCGATTAGGTTGATTGAAAAAATACAAAATAAAATTAAAAGGATATTTTTCATTTTTTAATAAGTTTATTGACTTTTAAATCTAAAAAAAATATTAGTTTTTTGATAGAAAAAATCGAAAAATTTATAATTTAAAAATACATGAATAGATTTTAAACTTTCTTATATAATTTCGGAAAAGAAAGAAAAAGATGGAGGTTTATAACGATTTAAAAGAACTATTAGAGTTAAAGATTCGACAAGTAGAAATAAATGGTATTGGGATTTTAGAGCCAGAGGTAGTATATCAAAATCAAAGAGAGAATCTTAAAATTTCTGATTTGATAGATTTTCCGTCTGAAATCTTCCCGCCTGGAGAAATATTTACGGGTGAACAAATTTTGGAATTGAATTTCTTGATTGAAGTTTTATTTAAAAAGAATAATATCATTATTCATTTAAATCCTATATTTCCTAATCATTTTCGATATGAATGTTTGGTAAATTTATTTTCCATGAAGGTTAAATTTGAACCCTCTGCATTGATTCAGTTTCATTTTTGTACAATTGATTTTAAACATTGTATGATGGAAGAAACCTGTATCTGTAAGAAATTAAAAAGCATTTTAGCAGAATATAAACAGGAATATAATTTTAGATTGGATATTACCGATTAATTTAATTCCATTTTTTGTAAAAATATATTCAAAATCTCAGTTGAATCATATTTTTTATTTTCCAATCCTTTTCCTATTAATATTGGATGAAATTCCTCTGAAACAAAGGGAGATCCATGGGATCCTTTGATTAGGTTTGCATCTAGCGGTATCACATTCATCGTATATCGGAAACCAAGGATTTTTTTCAATAAAATAAAAGCAGCTTTTAATTTAATGAAGGGATTTTTAGGATCCATAAACATTTCCACAGGGTCGTATCCTGGCTTTTTATGAATGTCCACCATTCTTGCATAATCAGGGGCAAGGGCATCATCTTCCCAGAAATAATAGACAAACCAAGCATAGTCCTCTGCTACCAAAACTAAATCTCCAGATCTGGTATGATTTATTTGATATTCTTTTTGCTCCTCTTTGTCTATTACCATTTTAACCCCTTTTAAAGATTCTATTTTCTTCTTCCAAACAGGAATTTCCGACTTATCCTTGATATAAACATGGGCTATTTGATGATCAGCTGCAGCAAATGCCTTACTAGCGCCAGCATCCAATAATTCCAATCCTTGTTCCATTCGAATGGCAATACCTCCTTCTTTTCTTAGGAATCGATTGATATAAATTGGCTCATGGACAGTATTGATTCCATATTCAGAAATTAATATTACCTCAGAACCTACAGATTCAAAATATTCTACCAATTCTTGAACCAATTGATCAATTTCTCCTAATTCTTTTGAAATAGCCTCGGTATCTGATCCAAATTTTTGTAAACAATAATCTAAATGAGGAAGGTAAATGAGGTTTAGGGTAGGATTATATTTTTTATCGACATAAATAGAGGCATCTGCTATCCATTTACTCGATTTTATATTGGCATTTGGTCCCCAAAAATTAAATAATGGGAAAGTTCCAAATTCTTTTTGCAATTCATCTCTCAGGCTTGCAGGATGCGAATAACAATCAGGTGCTTTTTTGCCATCTGCATGATACTGAGGCCTAGGAGTGACCGAATAATCCGCATCAGAATACATATTATACCACCAAAACATTTTTGAGCAAGTGAATTCAGCGTTTTTCTTTTTGGCTAAATGCCAAATTTTTTCTGATTCAACCAAATGATTCGATTGCTTCCAATATTTGATTTCTGCGTCTTGTCTGTCATACCAACCATTTCCAACAATTCCATGTTCATTGGCTTTTTTTCCAGTTATAAAATCGGACTGAGAGCTTGTTGTTAGGGCTGGAAAAGGTGGGTTTATTGTTTGAATTCCGTATTTTTCAATATAGGATTGAATAAATGGGGTATGTTTTCCAATTACTGATTTACTTAATGCTACAATATCAATTACGGCAAGTTTTTTCATTTTTTTAATTGCTCTAAAACCCAATTAATTTCCCTTGATATGGAATTGACAATATTGGTTTGGATTTCTTTCGGTAAAATGGACCAAGTATAGGTTTCAATTTCCATAATAGCCTTTTCCTGGTATTTTTTAATATAGTCTAAGGTCTCCAAAATTTCTGCCTGAGTTGAGGAAATATTTTCATAATTTTCCATGAAAATTGGTACATGAAAATGAATTCTCCATTCTTTCTCTAAAGATGCTGGACTATCCTCATTAAGCGCTAAATTTAAATCCAAATAATTTTGAAAACTTCCATCCCTTTTTAAGGCTTTTACCTGATGTAAATAGACTGGGTCTACATAAGGTTCAAGGGATTTTTTTTCAGAACCATCATTTTTATCGAATAAAATTTTAATGGCAGAGGAAATCTGATATTTCCCCATTTTTATTCCTTTTGCCTTGAATTCATCCAAACTTTTGGTAGGGGAATCAAAACTTACTCCATAATGACAAACATCAAAACAGATTCGAACATAATCGCGAATGGTTTCTTCGACTTGTTCCTTGAGAAATCCTTTACTAATTAAATAATTTTTTCCATGAACCAAAAGGATATTTTCATACCAATCTATAAAATCATGATGATCTCCTAAGATTCCATCTGGCTCTGGTTCAATGTCTATATGTATTTTTTTACCAGTTTTTTCAAAAACCATTTTAGAATATAGGACAACCTCCATAAGATGATTAGTGCATTCTATAGTTGCTGCCAATAATTCAATAGGATTTTGAAACCAAGGTTTATAGGAAAGGGGAGAAGTTGAAATTCCGGCCTCCATTAAATCATCTGGAATTAAATAGGCAAGATGGTTGATCAATCTTTTGGTATAATTTACACGATCTAAAGTTCTCCAATCTGGAGAATGTACATCATCTTTTACCCGTACATGATGAAAACCGCCATAAGGAAAGCCATTTAAGGTAAAAACATATAAATCTTCCTTCTTTAACCAATCTTTAAAAGCGGATAATTTTTCGATATCTTCAAGTTCCAAGGATGCTTCATTGGCAATCCTTAAACCAAAACCAAAAGCCTTTTCTGGAGATGTTTTGGCTTTTATTTGTGGTAATTTATCTTTTAATTCACTAAAATGTTCATCCCATTTTTCACCAGGATGAATATTACTACAATAACCTAATGTTCCCCAATCCGTTTTCATATTGTATTAATTTTCAAAATTGCTTTTTTCATCAGTTCGTCATCAATCTGATTGACTTCAATTCCTTTTCCGAGTCTTTCTAATATTGTAATCGTTAATTTGCCTCCAAGATGTTCCCTAAATTCATTTAATCCACTAAAAATTTTATCCAAATATTCAGTTGAAAGGAGTGGATTAGTTAATTGAAATCCAATGTTTTTTATCACTGAAATTGCCCTTAAAGCATCTTTTTCTTCAATATTACCAATTAAATAAGAATAGTATGAATCAACTGCTAGTCCAATTGCGACAGCCTCACCATGTCTAAGTTGATAATTGCTTAAATATTCAATTCGATGAGCCAGCCAATGGCCGAAATCCAATGGCCTAGCAGAACCTTTTTCAAAAGGATCTCCAGATGCAATATGTTGCATATGGATTTTTGCACATCGGATTATTTGTTCCTGCATAATGGATTTGTTTTTAAGGATATTTTCTCCTTTTTCCTCCAACCATTCAAAAAAATCTAAGTCTTTTATTAAGGATACTTTGATAGCCTCCGCAATACCAGCCCTTCTTTCTCTAACCGGCAGAGTATCCAAGAAACTAAAATCATTCAATACAGCAAACGGCGTAGAGAATGTTCCAATGAAATTTTTCTTATTATAAAAATTAATTGAATTTTTTACTCCTACCCCCGAATCATTTTGTGATAATACCGTAGTAGGGAAGCGTAATAAATTTATTCCTCGATGCGCAATAGTTGCAGCAAAGCCTACCATATCTAAAAATGCTCCTCCTCCAATGCAGGCAACAAATGAATGTCTATCTACCCCATTTTCATTGATTGAATCAACCACAGATTGATAGTATGCTTCATCATTTTTACATTTTTCCCCTCCTTCCAAAACCAAAATTTCCTCAACTAATTCAATCCTTTCGATTTGTTTAAAATAGACAATGATTTCATTAATTAAATCTTTATTTGTTTCCGTTAAAGATTTTTCAATGACAAAAAGGATTTTTTTTCTAAAATCATCTTTATTTACCTCTTCCAAATAATCCTTTAAAAGGGTATTGGAAATACTAAAAATCTTGTCAGTAAATATGACAGGATAATGATAGGAAACCTGAAAATTTTGTTCTAAACGAATCATTCAATATTTAAGTAACGGCGAAAAATTTAGCTAAATATAAGGAAATTGGTAATAATGCAGCAGTAAAACAAGCCATAATTAAATCTCCTGAACTTGCCACCCAACTGGCATTCATAAAAATCAAGGTAATTACCCCAATTTTTACAGTTTTTCTAATCAAATTAGCCTGAGGTTCTTTGATGGCTTTAAATAAGGTAGAATACAGCCAAATGGCATGTACAGCCACAAAGGGTAGAACAAAATAGAATTGATTCATTTTATATCCATAATGCAATTGAGCTAAATGCACGAAAATAAATAAAATCAAACCTGTAATTAATTGTGGTCTATTCTGACCTTTTATTTCTCCTCTACTAATCAAGGTTATTCCGAAAATATATAAAATAGGAATTATGGCTAAATGTCCTGTATTTAATAGTTCTAATTCATAAACACTGGATCCTAAAATTAAATTTAATCCTCTACATACCCCCATGCTAAGAGGCCCTAAAAAAGCATTTTTTTTGAATATATAATCATAGGAGAAAATTGATATTACGAGAAAAATGGAAATAATACCTGAAATGACGGAAACATTGAAAGCCAAGGCAATTCCAAGACAAAAGAATAGGACTGATAATACACTGGCCTCCCAAACTTGAATTTTTTGGGATGGAATCGCTCTTTCCGGACGTTCCACCGCATCAATTTTTCTATCGAAAATATCATTTAAGATAATCCCAGCTGCATAAAATAGCATGGAAGATATCCCTAATAGAGCAAAACTTTTTATTTGATAATCCTTGAACCCAAATTGAAAGCCCACCAAGGCCATACCAGCGATGATATCAGATAATGCAGTAATCACATTGGCTGGTCTGGATAATTCTAATATGGTTCTTAATTTTGACATTTTCTATTGGATAAATATGGAATCTTTATCTATTCTAGGTTGTTGCCCTCCTCTTAATACCGTATTTCCATTGAACTTAGCACTTTGGTCTATTTTTATTTCTCCAGAAAAATCCTCTTCATTGATTTGTCCGGATTGTCCAAAGGCCTCAATAGCATTGGTATAAGTTACTTTTTTAATTGCCTCCTCTGAAATCCCATTTATTTTCATCAAAGCGGCAGTTTTCGGAATTGCCATTGGGTCTGAAATTCCCCAATCAGCTGCTGAATTCACCATTATTTTTTCTGGACCATATTGTTTCACAATTTCTACCATTCTTTCATTTCCCATTTTTGTAAAGGGATAGATGGTGAAGGCTGCATAAAATCCTTGGTCAAGAACAGATTTTACCGTTTCCTCATTATTATGATCAATAATGACCATTTGCGGGTCAAGACCGTGTTCTAAAGCAATTTTCATGCTTTTTTCTGTCCCCTGTTTTTTATCTCTATGGGGTGTGTGAACTTGTACAGGTAATTGATATTTTTTTGCTAATTCTAACTGCGCACGATAATATTTTTCTTCTAAAGGAGTTTGGTCGTCGAACCCAATTTCACCCACACCCACAACGCCTTCTTTCATAAGGAAAAGGGGTAAAACTTCCATAACCTCCTCTGCTAGAGATTCTATATTAGCCTCCCTAGAATTTAGTCCAATGGTACAATAATGTTTGATACCAAACTGAGATGCCCGAAACCTTTCCCAACCAAGGATAGACGAAAAATAATCTACAAAACTTGACAAACCTGTTCTAGGTTGACCCAGCCAAAAAGCAGGTTCAATCATTGCAACTACGCCAGCATCTGCCAAAGCTTGATAATCATCCGTCGTTCTACTCGTCATATGAATATGTGGATCAAAGAATTTCATTCCTTGAATATGAGATTTGTAGTCTATTGGATTTTTTTCCTCAAAATTTCCTCCTATTTCTTCAAAATGAGAAGGATTTTGTCCGTTTTTACACATTTTCTTAATAATCTAATAATTTCCAATTCCATTCCGAACGTTCATCCGGGAAATTAAATGAAGTGAATAATTGTTGTGCAGGAATAAAAACTGCCTCCCTTAAAACTAAATATCCAGCTATTTGATCTTCCTTATCCCCCTCCGTGATAAGTTTATATATATCTTTTAAAAGATGGTCATTTAAATGACCGATCATTAATTTCCAAACTTGTGCAGGAACTTTTCTGCCCGCAGCCCATCTCTCATGTGCAAAATCCGACAAGATATTTGCCAATGTTTGATTCGATCGTTCTCTTAAACCTAGAATTTGATGAATGGACTTTAAATTGAAAATACATTTTAATACCAATTGGTTCCAAGAATTTTCATCAAAATAAAT
>CAZVFE010000072.1:0-7542 GCA_964626405.1 uncultured Cytophagales bacterium
ATTATTTTAAAAGCATTTGAATAAATTTCGATAGACATGGCTAAAGAAATGCAAGTCCCTGCAGTAGGGGAATCAATTACCGAGGTTACCGTAGCCCTTTGGAATAAAAACGACGGAGATTTTGTGAAAACTGATGAAATTCTTTGTGAATTGGAATCAGACAAAGCTACTTTTGAATTTCCTGCCGAAATGGATGGGATATTGAGAATTGTTGCAAAGGAAGGCGAGGTTTTACCTATTGGTGCTGTTTTGTGTACTATTGAACCTAGTTCATCTTCAGAATCCGTTTCAGCCCCTTCTGCTCCAACGGTAGAAACAAAGGTTGCAGAACAATCTGGGAAAGCAGAAATTATTGAAATTAAGGTTCCAGAGGTTGGAGAATCTATCTCTGAGGTTACCGTAGCCTCTTGGAATAAATCCAATGGAGATTCTGTTGCATTAGATGAGGTAATTTGCGAATTAGAATCGGATAAGGCAACATTTGAAATGCCTGCTGAAGTATCTGGAAAATTAGAAATTTTAGTTGAACCTGGAACGGTTGTTCCAATTGGAGGTTTAATTGCAAAAATCGCTAAAGGTGCTGGTTCAGCCCCTGCGGCAAGTCCTGCAGCTGTTGCTCCAGAATCTTCTAATGGTTCCAATGCTTCTACGTCATCCTCAACTTATGCGGCAAATCACCCTTCTCCAGCAGCAGGGAAAATTTTGGACGAAAAAGGAATCAATCCAAATGAAGTAAATGGTACAGGTGTTGGAGGAAGGATTACCAAAGAAGATGCTTTGAAAGCAGAAAAATCTGCAGTGGCAGCTAGTCCAGCGCAATCTCAGCCAAATCCTACGCCAGTGGCAAGTCCAAGCGGAGATAGGGGACAATCCAGAGAAAGAATGTCATCCCTACGTAAAACAGTAGCGAGAAGATTAGTGGCTGTTAAAAATGAAACTGCGATGTTAACAACTTTCAATGAGGTTGACATGAAGCCAGTGATGGATTTGAGAAAGAAATATAAAGATTCCTTCAAGGAAAAACATGGTGTTGGTTTAGGATTTATGTCGTTCTTTACCAAAGCGGTATGTATTGCATTGAAAGAATTTCCAGCTGTTAATGCACAAATAGATGGGGAAGAAATCGTATATCATGATTATTGTGATGTTTCGATTGCGGTTTCTGCTCCAAAAGGCTTAATGGTGCCAGTAATTAGAAATGCAGAGAAATTATCCTTGGCAGGTATAGAATCTGAGGTAATTCGATTAGCTACAAAGGCAAGAGATAATAAACTTACCTTAGAAGATATGAGTGGAGGAACATTCACCATTACCAATGGGGGTGTTTTTGGATCCATGTTATCTACTCCAATTATCAATGCTCCTCAGGTTGCCATTTTAGGAATGCACAATATTGTAGAACGTCCTGTGGTCATTAATGGGGAAGTAGTCGTACGTCCAATTATGTATTTAGCATTATCCTATGATCACCGAATCATTGATGGAAAGGAATCTGTAAGTTTCCTTGTACGAATTAAGCAATTATTAGAAGATCCGTCTAGAATGTTATTAGACATATAAACTGAATAAAATGCAAGAATTTGATATAATCGTAATTGGGTCTGGACCGGGTGGATATGTTTCGGCAATTCGTTCGGCACAATTAGGATTTAAAACAGCAATTATTGAGAAGTATTCAACTTTAGGAGGTACCTGTTTGAATGTAGGATGTATTCCTTCCAAGGCTTTGTTGGATTCCTCGGAACATTATTATAATGCGGTGAATCATTTTGCTGAGCATGGAATTGGGATAGGAAAACCGAAGGTTGATTTACCCAAAATGATTGAAAGAAAAGCGGGTGTTGTGGATAAGATGAATCAAGGCGTTGCTTTTTTAATGAAGAAAAATAAAATTACCCAATTTGAAGGTTTAGGCTCTTTTAAAGATTCAAAAACCATTCAAATTAAAAAAGGGGATAATTCCATTGAAGAAATTAAAGGGAAGAATATCATCATAGCAACTGGTTCAAAACCAACCATACTTCCATTTATTCCTGTCGACAAAGAAAGGATTATTACTTCTACGGAGGCATTAAAACTAAATGAAGTGCCAAAGCATATGATCGTAATTGGAGCTGGAGTAATTGGTGCGGAATTAGGTTCAGTATATGCTAGATTAGGAGCAAAGGTTTCTTTTGTAGAATTTGCTGATGGCATGATTCCAACGATGGATAAGGCTTTAGGAAAAGAATTACAAAAATCTATGGCTAAAATTGGCTGTGATTTTTATTTTTCACATAAAGTAACCAAAGTTGAAAGAAAAGGAAAAGAGGTGATTGTTTTTGCTGAAAATAAAAAAGGTGAAAATGTGGAAATCAAGGGGGATTATTGTTTGGTTTCAATAGGAAGAAGACCTTATACTGATGGATTGAATCTAGAAGCTGCAGGTTTATCATTAGATGAAAGAGGAAGAGTGGCTGTTGATGAACATACCCTTGAAACAAAGGTTAAAGGAATTTATGCTATCGGTGATGTGATCAGAGGGGCAATGTTAGCACATAAAGCGGAGGAAGAAGGGGTATTTGTAGCAGAAACAATTGCGGGACAAAAACCACATATAAACTATAACCTTATTCCGGGAGTTGTATATACGTGGCCAGAGGTGGCGAGTGTTGGAAAAACCGAGGAAGAATTAAAAGCAGCAGGTATTTCATTTAAATCTGGTAGTTTTCCATTTAAAGCCCTTGGAAGAGCGGCAGCTTCAATGGATACAGATGGTTTTGTAAAGGTCTTGGCCGATGCTAAAACAGATGAAATACTAGGAGTACATATGATTGGAGCAAGGGTGGCAGATATGATTGCTGAGGCAGTTCTTGCAATGGAATATCGAGCAAGTGCTGAAGATGTAGCTAGAGTATCCCATGCACACCCAACTTATACTGAAGCAATGAAAGAAGCTTGTTTGGCAGCGACAGACAAGAGAGCACTTCATTCTTAAAATTAATTTTAGATAATATGGCAAAACCGTACATTCAAAAAATTTCTAGTTTATTAATTGCAAATAGAGGAGAAATTGCCATTCGTATTATGCGAGCGGCCTCGGAATTAGGAATTAGAACTATTGCAGTTTATACTTATGAAGACCGTTATTCTTTACACCGCTACAAAGCGGATGAATCTTACCAAATTGGTAAAGAAAACGAACCCTTAAAACCTTATTTGGATATTGAGGGACTAATTTCACTTTGTAAACAGAAAAATATCGATGCAATTCATCCTGGTTATGGATTTTTATCGGAGAATGTAAAGCTTGCCAGAAGATGTCAGGAAGAAGGAATTAAATTCGTTGGTCCTTCCCCAGAGGCTATGGATGCCTTAGGAGATAAAGTGGCTGCTAAAGCTGCTGCCATCAAGGCAAATGTTCCTTTAATTGAAGATTCAAAAGAAGAATTAGTAGACTATTCAATTGCCTTAAAAGAGGCTCAAAGAATCGGTTTTCCAGTCATGGTGAAAGCTGCTGCTGGAGGGGGTGGTAGAGGTATGCGCGTAGTAAGAAATGAAGCTGATTTAGAAAAATCCTTTAATGAAGCAAAAAATGAGGCTAAAAATGCCTTTGGAGATGATACAATTTTTATTGAAAAATTTATCGATCAACCAAAGCATATTGAAGTTCAATTATTGGGTGATCAACATGGAAATTTAGTCCATCTTTATGAAAGAGATTGCTCAGTACAAAGAAGATTCCAGAAAGTCGTTGAAGTTGCACCTTCTTACGGACTCAAAGAAGAGACTAAGCAAAAGCTTTATCAATATGCAGTTTCAATTGGAAAGGCTGTAAATTATTATAATGCAGGTACTGTTGAATTCCTAGTAGACAAAGATGAAAATATTTATTTCATTGAAGTTAATCCTAGAATTCAGGTAGAGCATACTATTACAGAAGAGGTTACCGGTATTGATATAGTTCGGACTCAATTATTAATTGCTCAGAATCACCAATTGTCTGATCCAGGAATATTTATCCTATCCCAAGAAGAAGTTCCTTTAAAAGGTTTTGCAATTCAATGTAGAATTACTACTGAAGATCCTGCAAATGGTTTTAAGCCAGATTTTGGTACCATTATTGCCTATAGAAATGCAGCTGGTTTTGGAATTCGTTTAGATGAAGGTTCCTCTTATCCAGGAGTAAAAATCTCTCCCTATTTTGATTCCATGCTGGTGAAAGTTTCAGCAAAAGGAAGAACATTGTGGGGAGCTGCGGAAAGATTGCAAAGAGCTTTAACAGAATTTAGAATCCGTGGGGTAAAAACCAATATTCCATTCTTGAGAAATGTAATTGCTCATGAAACTTTTCAACAGGGAAAATGTACAGTTCAATTCATAGATTCTCATCCAGAATTATTCAATTTTAAAACAACTCGTGACCGTTCTACAAAAGCATTACGCTATTTAGGAGATGTAATTGTAAACGGACATCCAGATATTAAATTTGCACCGAAATTCCCACTTCGTCAGGCAGAAATTCCTTCTTTTGATGTGCATGGTCCTCATCCAGAAGGTTTTAAGCAAAGATTGGATAGTATTGGTCCTGAGAAATTAGCCAAGGAAATTCGAGCAAATAAGGAAGTATTATTTACCGATACAACTTTTAGGGATGCCCATCAATCCTTATTAGCCACTCGTGTAAGAACCCAAGATATGTTGGCAGTGGCCGAAGGTTTTTCAAAAACCTTCCCTCAATTATTTTCGATGGAAGTTTGGGGCGGTGCTACTTTTGATGTTGCTATGCGTTTCTTGCATGAATCTCCTTGGAGAAGATTAGGCGCATTTAGAGAAGCTATGCCAAATATGTTGCTCCAAATGCTCTTTAGAGGCTCTAATGCAGTTGGCTATTCCGCATATTCAGATAATTTAATCGAAAAATTTGTCGAAGAATCTGCCGCTAAAGGAATTGATGTCTTTAGAATTTTTGATTCCTTAAACTGGGTAGAAGCGATGAAGGTTTCTATAAAAGCAGTTCGTGAAAGAACAAATAGTATTGCTGAAGCAACAATTTGTTATACAGGAGATGTTTTTACTAATCCGAAATATGACCTAAATTATTATTTGGATCTTGGACGAGAATTAGAAGATTTAGGTGCACATATGATTGCCATTAAGGATATGGCAGGACTTCTTCGCCCTTATCAAGCTGAATTATTAGTAAAAGAATTAAAGAAGGTAGTGGATATACCAATCCATCTTCATACCCATGATACAGCCTCCATTCAATCTGCTACTTATTTAAAGTCTGTAGAATCTGGAGTGGATATAATTGACTGTGCGCTTGCTTCAATGTCAGGCCTTACCTCGCAACCAAATTTAAATTCAATGGTAGCCATGTTGCAAAGTCAAGGACATGGTAAAAATTTAGATTTAAATAAGTTAAATGAATATTCAAATTATTGGGATGCCGTAAGAACTTGGTATTCACCATTTGAATCTGAATTAAAAGCGGGAACTGCGGAAATTTATGATAATGAAATTCCGGGTGGACAATATACCAATTTACGTGGACAAGCAGAGGCGCTCGGTGTTGGTTCCAAATTTGAATTATTAAAGCAGAATTATATTGAAGCTAATAAAATGTTTGGAGATATCATCAAAGTGACTCCATCCTCGAAAGTAGTTGGCGATATGGCTATTTTCATGACTTCAAATAATTTAACAGCAGAAGATGTTTATGCAAAAGGGGCTTCTTTGTCTTTCCCTGAATCTGTTAAAGATTTCTTTAAGGGAGGTTTAGGACAGCCTTATCAAGGATTCCCTAAGCAATTA
This sequence comes from uncultured Cytophagales bacterium, assembly GCA_964626405.1. Lineage (GTDB taxonomy): Bacteria > Bacteroidota > Bacteroidia > Cytophagales > Spirosomataceae > CAZVFE01. Next base: position 5,797 of record CAZVFE010000072.1, read on the forward strand.
CAAGAATTAGTTTTGAAAGGCGAAAAGGCCTTTACTTCTCGTCCGAATGATGCCATTCCTACGATTGATATTGATAAGGATTTTGCAGAATTTAAGGTAAAATTCCCTGATCACCAGGAAGGAATTTTATCTTATTTATCTTATAAGATGTATCCGAAAGTTTATGAGGAATATTATAAAAAAATCAATACTTATGGAGACCTTTCAGCCATTCCTACTCCTGCATTTTTCTATGGATTAAAGCAAGATGAAGAGGTATTAATTACAATTGAAGAAGGAAAAACCATCATTGTTAAATTCTTATATGCTTCAGAACCGGATGAATCTGGTTTAAGAAATATCGCTTTTGAATTAAATGGCCAGCAAAGAAGGATTAAAGTATTAGATAAAAAGATTAAGGTTGAAAAACCAAGTCATATTAAAGCAAAAGGAAAGGGAGATATTGGTGCTCCTCTACAAGGAAGATTATCTCGAATATTGGTAAAACCAGGAGAAGAGGTAAAGAAAAATTCCCCATTATACATTATTGAGGCCATGAAAATGGAGTCAATTGTTTCTGCTCCTTTTGATGGAATTATTGGTAATGTTTTATTAGCTGAAGGGACAGTTGTTGAACAAGATGATTTAGTATTAAATCTAGAGGAGGCTAAATTGCCAGAACCAGATCAAGAGGATTATATATTTGTCTATGGAAGCTTGAGAAGAGATATTGGAATGGATTTGCATCGTTTAATTGCCAAAAATTCTGAATTTTTAGGATTGGCAAATTATCAAGGTAAATTATACCAAGTTGATGAATATCCAGGAATTATTCCTTCAGATAATCCAAAAGACAAAGTAGTAGGTGAATTATATAAGATTTCAAATCCTGTAAAATTATTATTAGTTCTTGATGAATATGAAGAATATGATGAGAAAAATCATGACTCTTCTTTATTCATTAGAGAAAAAGTTGAGGTGGAAATTGATGGAGAAATCAAAGAAACCTATGCTTATTTATATAATCGTCCAGTTCAAGAAAATACACTTATCAAATCTGGAGATTATTTGAATAAATAATATGAGATATGTATTATTTTTTTTGAATCTTATAGTTGGTTTCTCATTATATTCTCAAAATGAATACTTGAGAAAAGCCCACGCTCATAATGATTATCTACATGAACATCCATTTTACTCAGCCTATAACGCAGGTTTTGGCTCGATTGAAGTGGATGTTTTTTTTGTGGAAGGAAAATTATTAGTGGCCCATGATTTAGCCAAGGTTGAATTTCATCGAACCATTGAAGATTTATATCTTAAGCCTTTAATTTCGGAATTGAAGAAAAATCAAAATTCTAATTTTCATCAATTATTAGTAGATTTTAAAAATGAACCTGATTCCTGTCTGAAATTATTAATCAGGCAATTGGAAAAAGAGAAGGATTTGTTGATAAAAAAAGAAATAAAAATTGTAATTTCAGGTGAACGACCTTTACCTAAAGACTATGTTTTATATCCTAATTGGATATATTTTGATGGAAGAAAGGAGGAAAATGTTCCAAGTATATTTTCAAAGAGAGTTCCTTTAGAAAGTAGTTCCCTTTTTAAATTTGGAGTTTGGTCTGGGAATAAACCCATGCCAGAATCCATGAGAAAAAAAGTGAAAGAATATATTGATTTTGTGCATGCCCGTGGACGAAAAGTACGTTTTTGGGCTAGTCCAAATACCCTTATCGCCTATATGACCTTAAATAATTTAGGCGT
>CAZVFE010000073.1:0-7328 GCA_964626405.1 uncultured Cytophagales bacterium
TCATTAGATAATTTTTTACATAATCCTCTACTCCTTCTTCCAAACTTGTAAATGGTTTATTATACCCAATAGATTCAAGTTTTTGCATATTCGCTTGGGTGAAATATTGGTATTTATCTCGAATATCTTCTGGGGTATCAATAAAAGAAATTCTTTCTTCCTTCCCTAAGGCTTTAAATGTCGCTTTAGTCAAATCTAAAAAAGTTCTTGCCTTGCCCGTACCTAAATTATATATTCCAGAATTTTTACGATGATACATCAAGAAAATACAAACCTCAACTACATCCTTTACATAAACAAAATCTCGCAATTGTTCTCCATCCTTAAAATCGGAATGATGGGAACGAAATAATTTCATTTCATGATTTTGATTAATTTGTTTAAAAGCATGAAGGATGACAGATGCCATTCTGCCTTTATGATATTCATTGGGTCCATAAACATTGAAGAATTTCAAGCCAGCCCAGAAAAATGGTTTATTTTCTTGGTCTAAAATCCATTTATCAAATTCATTTTTGGAAATCCCATAAGGATTTAATGGTTTTAATTTTTTGGATAATTCCTCAGAATCTTCATAACCTAATTCACCTAAACCATAAGTAGCAGCAGATGAAGCATAAACTAAAGGAATTTGATAATCATGACAACGAGAAAATACTTTTTTTGAATATTCTAGATTTAATTCATTTAAAATATCCATATTAAATTCAGTAGTATCCGTACGGGCACCTAAATGAAAACAAAATTCAACTTCCCTATGATTTTTATCAAGCCAATCAAACAAATCCTCTCTATTTACCCTTTCTTGAATCTTTTTACCTACTAAATTCCCTTCTTTTTCAGGGTAGGAAAAATTATCAACGGCAATAATATAATTGAAATTTAATTGATTTAACTTTGAAATAAGGCATGAACCTATAAAACCTGCAGCACCTGTAACGATTATCATATTGAAATGTTTAGATTACAAAATTAACAAAATTAAAATATTTGCTTAAATTTGCAGTAAATAAAAAGTCTGCTACGTTTTCCCAGGCTATTAAACTGAAAACATGATATACGTCGTAAGAAAAGAACACTTTAATGCAGCCCATCGGTTATTTAATCCGAATTGGTCAGATGAAAAAAACGAAGAGGTTTTTGGTCCTTGTGCTAATTCAAATTGGCACGGTCATAACTTTGAACTAATTGTTACTCTAAAAGGTAAACCAGATCCTGACACAGGTTTTGTTTATGATTTAAAACAATTAGGAAATTTGATTAAAAAAGAAATCATTGACAAGGTAGACCATAAAAATCTAAATATAGATGTAGATTTTATGAAGGGTAAACTAACAAGTTGTGAAAATCTTGCCATTGAATTCTGGAAAATCTTAGAGCCAAAAATTAGTTTAACTTCCAATGCCCGACTACACAAAATTCATTTGATTGAAACCCATAAGAATTCTGTCGAGTATTATGGAGAATAATTCATTATGAAATATTTTATTTTAGCAGGGGAAAAATCAGGTGATTTACATGGTTCGAACCTAATAAAAGAGTTAAAAAAATTGGATAGCCAAGCTGAATTTCAGGCTTGGGGAGGTGATGCAATGGCCAATGAGGGTGCTAAAATAAATATTCATTATAAGGATTTAGCGATAATGGGTCTATTAGGGGTAATTCAAAACCTAAAAAGACTTCAAAAGAATTTTGATATTTTTAAAAATCAAATCAATACCTTCAAACCGGATGTAGTAATATTCATCGATTATGGTGGGTTTAATCTTCGTGCGGCAAGAATAGCAAAAACGTATGGATTTACAACGCATTTTTATATTGCCCCGAAAGTATGGGCATGGAATAAAATGCGTATTTCAAAAATCAAAAAATGGATTGATTATCTTTATGTAATATTTCCATTTGAAAAAAAACTATTTGAAGAACATAAAATAAATACTTTTTATGTTGGAAATCCATTGAAAGACTCAGTAGACCATTTTATTTCTAACCCTAATTTCATAAAAGAAAATAATTTACCGAAGGATTATATAGCTTTATTACCAGGAAGTAGAAAGCAGGAAATTAATTATAATCTTCCCATTTTAAATCAAGTTCAAAAGGCTAATCCGAATTATCAATTTGTAATTGCTGGTGTGCCTGAATTTAGGGATTTATATAAGACTGATATTCCAGTTATTATCAATGATACATATAATTTATTAACAAATTCAAGATTGGCTATTGTAACTTCTGGAACGGCTACTTTAGAAACTGCTTTATTGAAAATTCCTCAGATTGTAATTTATAAAACAGATTGGATATTTTATTCCTTAGCAAAAGTATTAGTGAATATCAAATATATTTCCCTGGTAAATATTATTTTAAATAAATTAGCAATACCTGAATTAATTCAAGGAAATTTTAATCTAGAGCAAATTAATTCAAAAATTGAGGAGCTGTATCCAGATACCGAATCAAGAATTAATCAATTGAAAAATTATCAAGAATTGGAAAAATTAGTAGGTGAAAATGGGGCTAGCAAAAAGGTAGCTGAATTGATTATTCAATCCCTTAATCATTCAAGTAATTTTTAATCCAGTCTTTTTTTACACCTCCAATTGTATTAAAAAAACTTGCGATATATTTTTTATCAACTTCAAAATCACCTGTGGTATAAAATGGTTCATTTATCACTACTTCCTTTTTAGGGTAGTCAAATCCTACAAAAACCAAAGGTATTTTAGCATTATCCGCAATATGATAAAAGCCTGTTTTTAACTTATCAACATTTTTTCTTGTACCCTCAGGTGCCAATGCGCCATAATATTTATCATGTGAATTAAAAATATCCACGATTGAATCAACTAAGTTATTACTTTTAGAGCGATCTACTGGATAACCTCCGAGTAAGCGAAATAAAAACCCAAAGGGAGGTTTAAATAATTCTTTTTTACCCCAAAAATGAATCATTCTACCGATATGGGCCCTTGCACCTAAACCTACGGGAAAATCAACCCATGAGGCATGTGGACAAACAATGACCAGTGCTTTGGGGATTTCATAAGGAATATTTCCTTTTAATTTCCATCCAAAAAAAGTAAATAAAAATTTAAGCATGTATATAGTTGTTGATTACGGTTATAATTGGCTCAATTCTATTAAGAGGGTCAACCAAATGTGCTTGAATTCCTAAAGACTTTGCCATCTCTATATTAGCGAAATTATCATCAAAAAATATTATTTCTTCGAATTTTTTTTCAATTTTTTGAGATAAATATTCATAAATCTGTTTTTCAGGTTTTATTTCTTGAATTTCAAATGACAAAAACAGTTTATTAAAATTTAAAAAAAGGTTATCTGAAAATTCCTTTTTTCGATATAAATCAGCATGAATTTTACTGGTATTACTTAATAAATAAATGAAGTCAAATTCATTTCTTAAGGAATTCATTAAAAATAAACTATCCTCGGGAACGTTTATTAATAAAGAATTAAATGCTTGGTCAAATTCAACATCTGTACATTCGAGAAATAATTCTTTTTTTAGGAATTTTCTAAATTCAGCATCATTCATTAACCCTTTTTCATATTTATACCAAAGGGAATGGTTCTCAATTTGGTATTTTATATCCTCAGCTTGAAATTTTGAAGAAAAAGATGCAAATGCCTGATAAGTAAGATTTAAATCGATGGGCAATAAAACATTACCCAAATCAAATACGAGTGCTATATCTTTATTTAGCGTTTTCATTAAAAACTCCCATTGAAGAAAATTTTTCAATCCGATTATTAATACGCTCTTGAGGACTTAATTTATTTAATTCTTTAAGTTCTTTTTTAATCGTATTTTTAACGATACGAATGGTCTCTTCTACATCTACATGAGCACCTCCTAAAGGTTCAGGAATTATTCCATCGATTAGACCATTTTTAAGCATATCAGTAGCGGTAAGTTTTAGGGCTTCAGCTGCTTTTTCTTTATAATCCCATGATCTCCATAAAATAGACGAACAAGATTCAGGTGAAATAACTGAATACCATGTATTTTCCATCATTAAAACCCTATCTCCTATTCCAATACCAATTGCCCCACCGGAAGCTCCCTCACCAATAATAATGGCAATAATTGGCACCTTAATCATAAACATTTCTTTAATATTTCTAGCAATAGCCTCTCCTTGTCCCCTTTCCTCTGCTTCAATACCACAAAATGCACCAGGTGTATCAACAAAACAAACAATAGGCTTATTGAATTTCTCGGCCATTTTCATGGTTCTTAAAGCCTTTCTATATCCTTCTGGATTTGCCATTCCGAAATTTCTATATTGACGCTGTTTGGTATTTCTACCCTTTTGTTGACCAATAAACATGATTGAAATTTCATCCTCTAAATTTCCAAATCCACAAATCATCGCGTGATCATCAGCAACTTGTCTATCTCCATGAATTTCTATAAACTCCGAACACATGCCTTGAATATAATCCATGGTATATGGACGATCTGGATGTCTGGACAATTGAACTTTTTGCCAACGGGTTAAATTTGAAAATGTTTCTTTACGTAGATCGTGAATTTTGTCTTCTAAAGAGGAAACAGCTTCTTTCACATCTACATTATTTTCATTCGCTAATTTCTTCATTTCTATTAGCTTTTCTTCAAGATCTGCTATCGGTTTTTCAAAATCCAATAATGTTCGCATATTGTTAATTGTAATTATACAAATTTAAAATTAAAGATTAAATATTTCATTTTTTTCGGGACAAATTACATCCTCAAAACCCAATGATTCTAAATCTTTTTGGAAATCCAACATACTTGGTTCATCTCCATGAACTAAAAATATTTTTTTTATCGTTGATTTATTCTGATTTTTTGCAAATTCTAATAAACCATTTTTATCAGCATGACCAGAAAAAACATCAATTTTTTCAATATTGGCATTTCTCCGATATTCCTTATTTTTTATTATTATCCGTTCTTTTTTCTCCAATAATTCTCTTCCAATTGTTCCATCTGCGGCATATCCAATCAATAAAATGGTTGCATAGGAATTTTCAAGATTTTGGGCAATATGATGTTCGACTCTTCCTCCACTAATCATACCTGATGAAGAAATAATTATACAAGGCTCTCTAAAATTATCTATGGCATGCGATTCCTTCTCGGTTTGCATGAAAACTAAATTTTCAAAGTCGAACAATGAATCAGTATCTTCATAAAATTCTTTTGCTTCATTATTGAGGAATGATAGGTATTTTTGATAGATTTTAGTAGAACTTTTTCCAAGTGGACTATCAGTAAAAACTTTAATAGCTGGGATTTTACCTTCTTCAATTAACTGATTTAAAGTAAATAAAACAGCTTGGGTTCGACCGACTGAAAATGCAGGAATTATTAATCTTCCTGGTTTTTCAATACAGGTTTCTTTTACAATTTTATATAAGGCTTCTTTATGATTGACATTATCTTGATGGACTCTGTTTCCATAGGTAGATTCCATAATTAGATAATCTACTTGTGGGATTTTCACTGGATCTACATGAAGGGGATAATTATGTCTTCCTATATCACCACTAAAGGCAATCGTTTTCTTTTCTCCGTTTTCATAGATTTCAAAAACTACGTGCGCTGCCCCAAGAAGGTGTCCGGCTGGATAAAAAGTTAAAGAAATACTTTCTGTTATTCTAAATTTTTTATTGAAATTTAAGGTAACAAAATTCTCTAAGCTATCATCTACATCTTTTGGAAAGTACAAATCTCCTTTACTTAAAAGAAAATCTAATTTCTTTCTTTTTCTATTACTATTTCCTTGTGCTGCCTTAACTTTTTTTTGATTTAGACTGGCAGAATCATATAATAAGATTCCTGAAAGGTCGGCTGTTGGCGGGGTACATAAGATTTGTCCTTCAAAACCTTCACGATATAGGATTGGAATAGAACCAGAATGGTCAATATGGGCGTGGGTTAATACGACCAGATTGACCATTGATGCTTCGAATGGGAAGTATTTATTTGAATAAATCTCAGGATTTGGAATAAATTCTGTTTTTCTTTCTAAATCTAGACCACAATCAATTAAGATTCGATAATCATCAATTTCTAATAAATACATACTCCCCGAAACTTGCCTAGAGGCACCACAAAATTGAAGATTCATAAAACAGGGTTAATTTGATAACCGCTGCAAATTTAATATAAATTTTGATAAATCCCCATTATTATTCTTTTGCAAAATCAGATTGCATTTTATCTAATTCTTGTTTTGAGAGATTTTTATCAGCAACAATAGTTCTATATTTAAAAGTTACAGATTCCCCTTTTTTTAGATTTAAATTAAGTTCCTCTTTTCCATTTGAAAAGATTTTTACTCCTAGAGGATTTACAGCAAATAAACCATAACCTCTAGCATGCCAATAAGAAGGATATGAAATATTGGAAGGATGATCTAAGATAGCTACATTTACTGCTCCACCATTAATTATTCCTTTTAAATTCATCCATTTTGCTCTTGTAGACCAGACTTTTTCACCAGTGACACCTTCAGAACTTTCATAATCTCCTGTTACTCCTTCATTATTTAAAACAGGAACTTTTGTTTCAACTCCATGTGCATCTGTATAAATTTCAGGCTTATTAGAAGGGATTTCTAATTCTCTTGCCATACGGATTGCAAACATTCCATCTTTTACGTCTGTAAATAAAGCATTTTCTGAAATAGCGGTTAGCGTGGTGGTTCGATCAATAATTCGGATATCTTTGGTACCTTGAAAAGTGTAAGTTGTTTTTTCAGCTAAAACTTTTTCACCCTGACCATTATCTTCTACCCAAGTAGCGGTAACAACAATTTCTCCTTTTTTACCATTAGATTTAATTTTTTCAATGGAATTATGATAGATAGTACCAAATTTATGAGATTGAAGACCTTTTACAATATTATTAGAATTGTTCCAATAATCATATCCATTTACATCTTCATAATTTAACCACATTCCAATATGGTGAGGATGGTCAACTCTTTCTCCTGGACGCGGGTCAATTGGAAAACCGCGGGTGATTGTAGCTCCTTTTGAGGATAAAATTGGGTAAAGAACTGGTTTTTTGGACAATTCCTCGCCTGGATAATAATAATTTGTTAGAAACTTTCCTCCCACATAAACTTCTACTTTATTTTCATTGGGATTTTCTACTAATTTAACTTTTTCTGTTTGGGCGATTAAAGGCATAGAAAACAATACGGCAATAATAATTTTTTTCATAATCTATTTTAGTTTAGTCTTATAAATATAAAAGAAAAAATAGAAAGAATTCTCCTCAGAAATTTCATTTTTCTTTAATTGAAAAAAAA
>CAZVFE010000074.1:0-7263 GCA_964626405.1 uncultured Cytophagales bacterium
GTCGTAGCTATTGTTATTTTTTCATTAACTTCCATAGCTGCTAAGGTTGTTGGTTCCCTATTCGAAATTAAATCAAAAGCGGCAAATACATCCTCTTCGATTTTATCCAATATCGCCAAATCCCTTATCTATGCCGGGGGTTTATTGATTATAGTTCAAAATTATGGGATCGAAGTTTATCCCTTACTTACTACTTTAGGTCTTGGAGGTTTGGCCGTTGCTTTAGCTCTTCAACCTACCCTTTCTAATTTGTTCTCCGGCTTGCAAATTATCGCCTCTGGAAAAATTAATATCGGTGATATTATTGAATTGGAAAATGGGAAAAGAGGTACTGTTCAAGATATTTCCTGGAGATCAACCTCCATCATTACCGCTCAAAATAATGTGATTGTTATTCCTAATTCAAAAGTTGCAGATTCTATTATTGAAAATTTCTTCCTTGCAGATAAAGAAGTTACTTTCAATGTTCTGATTGGCGTCGGTTACGATTCCAACCTAGATCATGTAGAAAAAGTATGTCTCGAAGTTGCTAATCAGGTTTTAACTGAAAACGGTACCATGGCCAAAGATTTCGAACCATTTGTTCGCTTCTATAATTTTGGTGAAAGTAGTATCGACCTAAAAGTCTTTATGAAGGTAAATGAATATGCAGACCAATTCCTGATGACCTCCCTTTTTATTAAAGAAATACAAAAGAGATTTAATCAAGAGAATATTGAAATTCCTTTTCCAATTCGTACGCTTATTCAAAAATAAAAATTTAAATTTCTTGCTAAAATTCCTAGATCTGGACTGTCAGTCATAGTTCATCTATTGAATTTGTCATTTTATCTTTTTATATTTGCAACATAGTTGCATTTGATTTTATTTTGTAAAAATATGATCAAATATTATATATGAGAAATTCTTTTTTAATTTTTATTAGTTTATTTGTCTTTACCTCTTGTATCGATTTAAAAGATGTGAGTCCTGTAGAAGATAATGAACTGATAACACGAGTGGTTTTAAATTTTGAGGTAATTAATTCAGAATCTGAAATTGAAATTGAAGAATATGGAATGGAAGAAGATGATGACCATGATGATGATCATAATTCTTCAGATTCCTCTAATCATCAATATTTGAGTTTTACTTGGAAAGATAGCAATGGGGATGGGATCTTAGATTTTGTGGATCAAGTCGTCTTAGACCACTCTTTACAATATAAATTGAGAATTGAATTTTGGGATGATACCAAAATTCCTGCAGAAAGAATTTCCCATGAAATTGAAGAAGCAGCTGATTTTCACCTAATTAAATTAAAAATTGATCCAATAGCAATTGCAAATCATGTTGCCAAAGATCGCGATAGAAAAGGGAATAAACTAGGTTTAAATAATTATTTCAAACCAAATGGAAAAGGTCAAGGTATAATTAATGTCGTCCTGTATCACCAACCTCCTGTAAGTGGGCAGGATATTAAAGATGGAGAAAGTGAATTAGGATCCATTGATGCTGACGTAAAATTTGATTTAAAAATAGAATAAATGAAAAAAAGAATTGTGAAATTAATGCAATCAGAAAAGTTAGGGATAACTCTTTCTATTTTATGTGCAATTCATTGCCTATCACTCCCTTTAATTTTATTTTTTGCTCCTTATATTGCCTCTAGCTTTGTTTTTAATGAATCCTTTGAATGGTTTTTGGTAATTACTTCCTTCGTACTTGCAGCATTTTTATTAATCAAAGACTATCGCCGCCACAAAAATCTAATCCCTATTTTTCTTTTATCTTTGGCGTTTCTTACAAAATTAATTGATTTCATTGTCAATCAAGAATCCTATCATTGGTTCTATGGTATTTGTCTAGGAGTATTCATTAGCCTTGCCTATTGGAAAAACTACCAGCATAAAACCACATGTAGCTGTAAAATATCCTAATTTTCAAGATTTCCCCTGAAGTTTTAGTATCTTTGGGAAAGAATTCTTTTCACTGTGAGTAAATTTAAAAATTCAGATTATCAGGCCGTTATCGGACTTGAAATACATATTCAATTACAGACAGATTCAAAAATTTTTGCATCTGACCCTGTAAGGTTTGGTGCACAACCCAATACCCTAATCTCTCCTATATCTTTGGGGCATCCTGGGACATTGCCTAAATTAAATAAAAATGCAGTTAATTTTGCGATTAGAATGGGTATTGCCCTTGGTTCTAAAATAAATCCATATCAATATTTCGATAGAAAAAATTATTTTTATCCTGATCTTCCAAAAGGATATCAAATTACCCAAGATAAAACTCCAATATGTTTAGGAGGAGGAATTGAAGTAAAATTGAAGGAAGGAAAACATCGTTTGGAATTTCATCATGTTCACTTAGAAGAAGATGCAGGAAAATCTATTCACGAAGGTGATGATCCCTTTTCATTCTTAGATTATAACCGTGCTGGTACTGCATTGATTGAAATGGTAACAGAGCCATGTATCCATTCAGCTGAAGAAGCCTCTGCTCTTGTTACTGAAATTAGAAAATTAGCTAGATATTTAGGTATTTCTGATGGAAACATGGAAGAAGGAAGTCTAAGGGCGGATGTCAATATCTCAATCAGAAAAAAAGGTTCTAATACACTTGGTACGAAGGTTGAAATAAAAAATATGAATTCCATTCGAAATATTCAAAGAGCAATTGAGTATGAATGTGAAAGGCAACTCGAAGAATTGGAATCTGGAGGAAAACTCGTTCAAGAAACCCGTACATATGATGCAAACTTGAATAAAACCTTTTCCATGAGGGTAAAGGAAACCATGAATGATTACCGTTATTTCCCTGAACCTGATTTGGCTCCTTTGGAAATTACAGACCAATGGTTGAAGGAAATTAAAGAAACAATGCCAACCCTGCCATGGGAACAAGAAGCATTGTTGAAATCAAAATATCAATTAAATGATTATGATGCTGAACTAATTGCCGATTCCCGGGAATTATCAGATTATTTTTTAGCCTGTGCTCAGACAACCAATAATTATAAACTAATTGCCAATTGGTTATTAGGCCCTGTTAAATCCTATTTAAATGAAAAATTAATTTCAATAGAAGATTTTCCAATTCAACCAGGGAATTTATCTAAATTGATAAATCTAATTGAGAATAAAGTCATTACCAATAATTTGGCATCACAAAAATTATTCCCAATTTGTATCGAAAACCCAGAAAAAGACCCTGCTTTAATTGTAGAAGAACAAGGTTGGAATAAAAAGGAAGATTCAAATGAACTTGAAGCGATTGTTGATCAGGTATTAACCGAATTAGCCGATAAAGTGAAGGAATATCAAAATGGCAAAAAAGGCTTATTAGGTTTATTTGTTGGACAAATTATGAAAAAATCAGGAGGAACAGCCGACCCTAAAATGGTCAACCAATTAGTGATGAATAAATTAGAAAACCGATGAAAAAATTAATCTTATTCCTTATAGTTTTATTCAGCTCAACTCAAATATTTTCTCAAAATTTTGAAATAAACCTGCATTCCAATTTAAATGAAAAGGGGAAGCAAATTTATTTGGAATATTTAAACCCGGTAAAGGGACGACAAATTATTGACTCGGCCATAGTAGATGCTGATAATAATATTCAATTCAAAGGAAGCGTAAAAGATGGCGGAGCATTTTATTATGTTAATCTATTTGGAGGTGAAAAGCCAGAAAGAATACTTTTGATTTTAGAAGGAAATGAAAAAATTTCAATTGAATTAGGGGATAAAAATCCTGATACGAATCTAAGAAATTATACAATTAGCTCGGAAAATTCGACTAATCTTCCTTTTCAAAATAAATTAATGGAATTGTCTGCTTTCATGAATCAGACAGTTCAACGCTTGAATAATAAATTTCAGGAGGATCAGACCAAAGGTGAAGAAATAGAAAAAGAATTCCAAGATATTCAAGCCAAAACGATCGATCAGATTGCCGAAATGATTCCAGAAATGGGATCTCATTTAGTAGCTTTATTCGCTACGAATTTTTTGGATCAGACCAATGATATAGAATTATTAAAAGAAATAGGATCAAATCTTGTCAAGGAAAGGCCGGATCATCCCTTAGTAAAAGCTTTTTTGAATAGTATTCAAGCAACAGACCAGGTTAAAATTGGTTCTAAAGCTCCTGATATTTCCCAATTAAGTCCGGAAGGTGAAATGTTTTCTTTAAGTTCTTTAAAGGGGAAATTAGTTTTACTAGATTTTTGGGCGTCTTGGTGTGGGCCATGTAGACGAGAAAATCCGAATGTAGTGAAGACCTATAATAATTATAAGGATAAGGGATTTGAGATTTTAGGAATTAGTTTAGATGAAAATAAAGCTGCTTGGTTAAAAGCAATTGAAAAAGATGGTTTAATCTGGAAACATGTTTCTGATTTAGGATATTGGAGAAATGAAGCAGCAGTTACTTATGGAGTAAAATATATTCCACAAACCTTTTTGGTAGATCCAAAAGGCATCATAATTGCCAAAGATTTAAGAGGGGCCCAATTAGAAGAATTTCTAAAAGATTATTATTCAAAAAATTAATTTTATTAGCATGAAAATTGCAATTGTAGGTTGTGGAAACATGGGTATGGCCTTCGCCAATTCATTTATTCAATATAATTTAGTTGATAAATCTGATTTACTTTTGATTGAAAAAAATCCTGAAAGAGGAGCAATACTTCAGGAGCAAAAAGCAGGAGTAGTGGTTGACACTATTTCTTCAAAAATTCAGGATGTAGATTTAATAATTCTTTCTGTAAAACCACAAGATTTTCTAACAGTTGCTGCTGAAATCAAGAATTATATTAAAGAAAACCAAGTAGTATTATCCATTATGGCTGGTATTACGATTGCTAAAATTCAAGAAAATTTGGGTCATCCTTCTATTATTCGTGCAATGCCAAATACTCCAGCTATGCTTGGACAAGGTATGACGGCCTTTGTATCTGCAGATGGAATTGATACGAAGACCATATTGAAAATTGAGAATTTGATTAATTCGACTGGAAGAGCAATTTATTTAGATTCTGAGGAATTAATTGATGGAGTAACGGGGTTGAGTGGATCAGGACCTGCATATTTCTACTATATTGTAAAAGCCATGGTTCAAGCAGGGGAGGAAATGGGTTTTGATCAAAAAATGGCTTCTATGTTAGTGAAGCAAACTTTATTAGGCGCCTATCATTTAATGCAGACATCAGATAAAAGTTTGGATGAATTGATTCAGGCTGTTGCTTCAAAGGGAGGAACTACTGAAGCAGCCCTAAGAACATTTGAAGAAAGTGGTGTAGCAGATGGCCTTAAAAAAGGTATTATTGCTGCAAAAGATAGGGCAAAAGAATTGAATAAATAAATTATATCTTTAAATAAACAATCCTTTCAAGGTTTCTTGATTAAAGTTTAAAAGAATCTTTTCTCCTTTAGGAGTATAATTAGGGTTCGAAGAAGCGAAAATTTGTTCGATCAAGGCTTTAAGTTCTTCTGTATTCATGATTTTTTCGCCAAACATAGAAGCGGCCTTATTGGCTAAAAGAATACTCATATTTTCTTGATAATTTAATTTGAACTCAGAAACATCTTGTTTTATTTTCTCAATAATTTCCTGGATTAAATTTTCAATATTCCAATCTTTAAAATCTTGAGGGATTCCCTCAATACTAAAATGATTTCCTTGTTGTTTTACAATTTTAAATCCAAACTGATGGAAAATAGGAATATTTTCTTCAAATAGGGCTAAGTCAATTTGAGGAATAGCTAGGTTATAAGGAAATAATAATTGCTGTGTATAGGATGATTTATTTTGAATTGATTTTTGAAACTGATCAAAATAAATTCGCTGGAAGGCTCTTTTTTGATGAATGATATAAAATTCATTCGATTTGACTAAGCCAATAAAACCTGGAGATAATTGAAAATATTCAAATGATTTCTTTGTTGATTCGGTATCTTGAATCTCATTTGCCTTGCTTTGAAGAATAAATAAATCACGATTATCTTGTCCTTTATGGTCTTCAAATTGGCTTATATTATCTTTTAAACCTTGGTATAAACTTTGCCAGTTTTCTTCAACAGGTTTGTTTTTTAATTGAAAACTTGATTGCGAATTTGTTGAATTCAGGATGTTTAACGGTTTTTTTAGATCATTCAATAGATTTGTATTAGAATTAAAATCAATTGATTGAGCCATATTTGTAATGCTTAGCGTTTTTCTAACGGTAGAATGGACTAAAGCATAGATTGATTTTTCGTCATCGAATTTGATTTCTGTTTTTGTTGGATGAACGTTTATATCGATATGATTTGGATCGATTGTTAGGAATAATACATAAAATGGAAAATGTCCTTCAGGAATCAATTGTTCATAAGCTGAGATGATTGCATGATTAATATAGGAATTTTTGATAAAGCGATTATTCACAAAAATAAATTGTTCTCCTCTTGATTTTCTTGCCATTTCAGGTTTGCCAACATAACCTTTAATTTGTAAATAACTGGTATTTTCTTCGCAAGGAGCTAGTTGTTCTCGATAGTTTTTCCCAAAAAGATCTACAATTCTTTTTCCAAGTTTTTCTGGGGCTAGGGAATAGGTTTCTTCCCCGTTTTGAATAAAACTAAATTTTATGGAGGGATTGGCCAAAGCTACTCTTTGAAATTCATCTAATATATGGCGAATTTCAACAGGATTCGATTTTAAAAAATTTCTTCTTGCGGGAATATTATAGAATAAATTACTAACCTTCAAAGAGGTTCCATTTTTTGCAGCAATTGATTCTTGTGATTTTAGAACGGAAGCTTCTATTCGAATAGTAGTCCCTAATTCATCTATAGCTCTTTTCGTGGTTAGTTCCACTTGTGCAACGGAAGCGATTGAGGCTAATGCTTCGCCTCTAAAGCCCATTGTAAGAATTTTAAATAAATCCTCTGCCTTTCTGATTTTTGAGGTAGCATGGCGCTCAAATGAAAGCCGTGCGTCAGTTTCAGACATTCCAATACCATTATCAATTACTTGAATAAAGCCTTTCCCGGCATCCTTAATAATTACTTGGATTTCGGAGGCTTTTGCATCTATGGCGTTTTCCATTAATTCTTTTACTACGGAGGAAGGGCGTTGTACAACCTCCCCAGCAGCAATTTGGTTCGCAATAGAATCTGGAAGTAGTTGGATGATATCTTGCATAGGATAAAATTCAATCACAATTTAAACAAAAAAAGGGAATGAAACCATTCCCTTTTTGATAGTATCTAGAAATTGATTATTT
>CAZVFE010000075.1:0-7258 GCA_964626405.1 uncultured Cytophagales bacterium
TGCGTGGAGAGGATTTAACCATGTTTGGAGATGGATCACAAACAAGATCATTTTGCTATGTAGATGATTTAGTGGAAGGAATTTACCGCTTATTATTAAGTGATTATGCACAGCCAGTAAATATTGGCAATCCGAATGAAATTAGTATTAAAGAATTTGCAGAAGAAATAATTAAATTAACAGGAACCCAACAGAAACTTGTTTCAAAACCATTACCTGTTGATGACCCGAAACAAAGAAAACCTGATATTACAAAAGCAAAAGAAATTTTAAATTGGGAACCGAAAATTTCAAGGGAGGAAGGATTAAAAATAACTTATGAGTATTTTAAATCTTTACCAAAAGAGGATTTATATAAATATGCAGAACCTAAAAATTTCTAAATAAAAAAAGCCCATAAAGTTATGGGCTTTTTTATACTCAAAAGTCAATTTTTAGAAATTAATTTTGAAGGTTGCATTCCATGTTCTTCTGAAACCAAACCAAACAAAATTCGTTTTATCAATACCTTTCCAAGTTGCAGAACCAGCTTCAGCATGTACATTTGAATTTGATTCCATAATATAAAGTGTATTGAATAAATTATTAATATTCAATCTTAAAGATGCATTTGCCCCGCCAATTTTGAATCTAAGAGTAGAACCAAAATCAACTAAACCATAAGATGGTAATTTTAAAGCACCTTTATTATTTGGTGATAAGAAATCAGAATTTGTAATAGAATAATCAGCATAAAGACCATCTACAAAACGATATCCAAGATCAAAATTGAAAGCTCCTACCTTATAATCTGCTCCTAGGAAAGCTGTTGTTTGTGCAGCATCACCAATTTTAGCATCTTTTGTATATAAAGTACCAGAACCAATTTGAGCATTATTTTGATCAAAAACAGTTGCCGTAAAATCCTTTGTATATCTCCAGTCTCCTAAAGATAACATCGCATTTAATTTTAAATTAGAGGATGCCTTATAGTTTGCCTCCAATTCAATACCGTTATGAACCTCATCTACGTTCTTGAATTGTGCAGTACCATCCTGTCCGTTTGCAATGGTAAATCCTCTAGAGATAAAACGATTACCCCATTTAGTCGTATAAGCATTCACATTTAAACGGAATAAAGGCGTAATATAACCATATCCTAATTCAAAAGATGAAATCTTTTCATTCTGTAAATCTGGATTTACAATATTCGCAAAATTCGGGAATACACCATCAAAATTTGGTTGACGAGAAATCAAACCAGCATTGAAGAAAATATTTGAATTTTCATTCATATTATAGTTAGCACCACCTTTTAAGTAACCACCACCTACATTTTTCTTTGCTGACTCAGGTAATTTTGGCTGATCAAAATAATCCACTCTCTTGAAAGATTGATTAGATAAACCAGCTTGAATAACTGCTGAGAAAGTATTATCTGATTTATATTCAATTAAAGAGTTAACACCTTGCCATCCTACAAGACCAACATTATAATAGTCTATTTTCGGCCCTCTAATTCCTGTATTTTGGAAAGGACTAGCAGATGTTAAAGTATTGATGATTTGTCCTGCTGAATTTTTGTTTCCAGTTGAATAATAACCATCCAATCCTAATAAATCATTTAATACTCTATAATGATATCCTTTATAATTTCTTAAATCGATACCAACTGAATATCTAAATTTATCTGTTTTGAAATCTAAAGTAGAAATAGCTCCTACCCAATCATGAGAGTTCATAGAAGATCTTCTAATCATAACCTCTCTTGAAACACCATCATTTCTAAATCCATTGGATCCAATGCTTTGTCCAGTGAAATTGGATAAAGCTCCTGTATAAGCTCCAACAGCCTTATTATTTGCAACAACAGCATCAAAATTGATGGATCCATCAGCATTTCTAGAACCACGTCCATTCTCTAGGTAATGTTGTGTTAGGTCAATATTGAATGGATACATATCAATCGCACCTACACGGTAATTTGCTCCACGAGGACCAGTTCCTCCACCTCTTCCGGCAGAAGCATATAAAGAAGTAGCTAATTTAACTTTCTTTGAAATCTCCCAATCCCAGTTAAATGTAGCTAATGGCTTATTATAGAAATTTCTTCTCATAGAATATTCCTTACCATTTAAAGTACCTCCATTGGTATTCCATCTTACATCAATACCAGATTTTCCAAAATTTTCGTAATCACGAATAGATACCCAAGCATCTCTTTGATTATGCCATTGAGAAGCTCCTAATACAGTTAAATTCATTTGATGCTTTGATCCAGTTGGAGCGTATCCTACAGCAGCAAAATAAGTAGTACCTGCTCCAGAAGTATTGTAAACATATCCATTACCAGACCAACGAGAAACTAAGAAAGAAGTTGCCCATCCATTTGAATTCAATCCAGAATTATAGGATACAGTCGTCTTGTTAAAACCATTATTTCCAATAACCTCAGATGCAGAACCTCCTTTAACTTTTTCAGCAGCTTTAGTGAAAATTGAAATAGTTCCACCAACTGAAGGAACAGCCAATCTTGAAGCTCCTAAACCTCTTTGAATCTGAATACCAGACGCTACGTCGGTTAATCCTTGCCAGTTAGACCAGTAAACCCATCCATTTTCCATATCATTCACAGGCTGACCATTAATTAAGAAAGAAGTATTTCTTTGATCAAATCCACGTAATGAAATACGAGAATCCCCATATCCACCACCTTGCTTGGTAGCATATACACCTGGAGTTCTATTCATAATCTCTGGAAATTCCTGGTTTCCTACCTTCATTGAAATTTCAGCTGGAGAAATAGAAGATACTGCCACAGGAGTTTCTCTTGTCTTGGCAATATCAATCACACTTGATGTTACCACAATTTCATTTAATTCAGAACTCGCAATCTTTAATGAAATAGCATTCGTAGAAGAGGCTTTAATAATTGCAGATTCATAACCTACAAAAGATACAGCAATCTCTTCTCCTGCCTTTACATTTAAACTGAAAGATCCATCAATTCCAGCAGTTGTTCCATTAGATGGATTTGCAGTTGAAATAATTACAGCGCCAATTAATGGCTCCTTGGTAGCGTCGTCTACTACCGTTCCAGTTACTTGTGCAAAACTTGAAACTGAAACAAACAATGAAATAATAAAAGGTAAAATTCTTTTTTTCATTTGTGTTGAGTTTATTGATTGATTAAAAGGTAAAATATATAGAAGCTTAAAAGGATAATTCCTATTTAAACCAAAATATGCGTAAATTGGGGTTTGATTTTAATATAAAAGGTAAAAATTTTAAATTCATTTTATAAATTTACTAGCAATAATTAATATAAAATTACTAATGCGTCACAAAGGTAAAAAAACCTAATTTAAGTAGTATTGAACTAATATTAAGGAAATATTAAATTTGATAAAGTGCTTATTTTTAGTTATTTATATTGATGATTTGTTTTTATAAAATTATATAAATTACCTTGAATTAACAAAATAAAATTTTAGTATTTTTTTAAGAAAAAAAAATGATCAAATTAACTGCCTATTCCCATGGTGCTGGCTGTGGTTGCAAAATTTCTCCAGAAGTACTTGAAGAAATTGTAAAATTTAATTCCGATACCTTTTTCGATAAAAACCTCCTTGTCGGAAATAATACCAAAGATGATGCCGCTGTGTATGATTTAGGAAACGGAGAAGGAATTATTTCAACAACTGATTTTTTTATGCCAATTGTAGATGACCCATTTACTTTCGGACAAATCGCAGCAACAAATGCTATCTCAGATATTTATGCTATGGGTGGCACCCCTATTATGGCAATTGCAATTCTTGGATGGCCCATAGATAAAATCCCCGCTGATATTGCGAACCAAGTGCTTGAAGGTGGACGATATGCTTGTAAAATGGCGAATATTGCCCTGGCTGGTGGACATTCCATTGATGCACCCGAACCAATTTTCGGATTGGCTGTAACCGGAAGAATTCCCACCGAAAAAGTAAAAACCAATGATGCTGCAAAATCCGGAGACCTTCTCTACCTTTCCAAACCACTTGGCGTAGGAATTATTACTACTGCTCAGAAAAAAGGTATTGTAGCAGAAGAAGATATCCAAAATGCAGTTAATAATATGACTAAATTGAATGTTCTGGGACAATACCTTGGCAATAAAGATTATGTAAATGCCATAACAGACGTTACCGGATTTGGTTTATTCGGGCACCTGATTGAATTATGTGAGGGAGCCGGACTATCAGCTAAAATTAACTTTAATCAATTACCCCTATTACCCAATATTTTTCAGTATTTAGACCAAAAGTCTTTCCCTGGTGGGACAACAAGAAATTTGAAGTCATACGGACATAAAATTCAAGAAAATTTGGATGAAACTACCCTTCGTATTGGAGCAGATCCTCAAACTTCAGGGGGCTTATTAATTTCAGTAAATCCAGAATTCCAAAAAGATTTTGAAGAATATTGCTTCCAAATGAACCATCACCCTCAGCTAATTGGTTCTATTATTGATAAAAAAGAAAAATCTATCTATATAGAATGAAATTAAATTTTAGAAAAATTGGAGAAGGTCCCCAGCCTATCATTATCCTCCATGGGATATTTGGAAGTTCAGATAATTGGATAACCTTTGCTAAATCATTAGATGAATCCCAATTTTCAATTTATCTCCTAGACCAAAGAAATCACGGACAAAGTCCTTGGTCAGAGGATTTTGACTATGATTATCTAGCAGATGATTTAAAAGAATTTATCGAAGATTTTACCCTCCATCATCCCATCATAATGGGCCATTCAATGGGTGGAAAAACTGTAATGCAATTCGATTTAAAATATCCTAAAATTGCAAAAAAAATTATCATTGTTGATATCGCACCAAAATTTTATCCCGTACACCATGATGCTATTTTAGCTGGCTTGAACAGTATGGAATTGGATAAAATCCAAAGCAGACAAGATGCAAACGACCATCTTAAAAGATTCATAGAATTAGAAGGGATCAGACAATTCATTCTAAAAAATCTCTACAGAGATGAAAATCAAAATTTTAAATTCAGAATAAATCTAAAGGTCATTACCCAAAAAATTGATGTAGTTGGTCATGAATTGATTTATAAAAAACATTCCGACACCCCAACATTTTTTATAAAAGGAGAAAATTCTCATTATATTCAATTAGAAGACGAAAGATTGATTGCCGAAATTTTCCCTAATTTTAATATTTATTCTGTACCAAATGCGGGGCATTGGGTTCAAGCGGATAATCCAATCGACTTCAAAAAAGTCTTTGAGCAAATAATGAATCAATAAAATGAAATTATTTTTAATACCTTGTCCTATTTCCGATAACCAAGCTAACGAATCAATTCCTGATGAGGTCAAAATTATTTTACCCACCATTAAAAAATTCTTGGTAGAAAATATTCGTACCGCAAGAAGATATATTTCATCTTTAAAATTAGGGATAATAATTGATGATTTAGAATTTGAAATTTTAGATAAAAAATCCACTTACCCTCAAATTTCCTCCATCTTAAAAAAATGGAAATCAGAGGACATCCAACAAATCGGAATTATTTCAGAAGCGGGTTGTCCGGGTGTAGCCGACCCAGGTGCATTAGCCGTAGAAATTGGCCATAAAGAAAATTTCGAAATCATCCCCTTGGTTGGCCCATCCTCTATCCTATTATCCTTAATGGCCTCCGGATTTAGCGGACAATCTTTTTCATTTCATGGTTATTTACCCATTGATAAAAAAGACCGAAAAAATAATTTGGAACAATTATTAAGGGAAATGAATCAATCTGGAAGAACCCAGATTTTCATGGAAACACCCTTTCGAAATAATGCCTTATTGGAAGATATTTTAAATACTCTTCCCGAATCTATTCCTTTATGTATTGCATGCGACATAAAATCTGAAGAAGGATTCATTCAAACAAAAGATATTAAATCTTGGAAAAAAAACACCCCAGATTTACATAAAAAACCCTGCTTATTTTTAATAGGAAAAATAGGCGAAAATGCATAATTTTATTAAATTTCAATATGAAAATAGAATCATTTAATTTCAACGATTTCAGAGAAAACACTTATGTTATTTCTAACAATGAAAAAAAATGTATCATTATAGACCCGGGGTGTTATTCCTATGAAGAACGACAATCCTTGTATTCCTACATCGAAGATAACCAATTAGAACCTACTGCGATTGTCAATACCCATGCTCATATAGATCATGTATTAGGAGTTGCACCCATCATGCATAAATATAAAATCCCTTTTTACTTACATCCACTCGAAAAACCTGTTTTAGAAAATGTAGCTCAAAGAGCAGAATTCTATGGGTTCCCCAATTATCAGGTCCCAGAAAAAGTGGAATGGACAGACCAAGAGGGCCCTATTGAAATTGGTAGTTTTAATTTTGAAATATTTTTTGTTCCGGGACACGCCCCGGGACATATATCACTTTATTTTAAGGAAGAAAAATGTTTATTTGCAGGAGATTTATTATTTAGAAGGTCTGTTGGACGAACGGATTTACCACTTTGTTCAACGGAGGATTTAATAAATAGTCTTCAAACTAAAATATATTTACTACCAGAAGATACAATTGTTTATCCTGGCCATGGCGGAATCACCACTATTGGAGAAGAAAAACAAGAAAATCCTTATGTAAAAGCAAAATGATACCAAAAAAAGAAATACCAAATCTAATTACTTTAGGAAACCTAATTGCTGGTTGTTTCGGAATCGTATTCGTAAATGAACATAATTTAACGATGGCCGCTTATATGATAGGTCTGAGTTTAGTTTTGGATTTTTTTGATGGATTTGTAGCCAGAGCTTTAAAAGTTGAATCTCCCTTAGGAGTTCAATTGGACTCTTTGGCAGACTTAGTAAGTTTTGGAGTATTACCTAGTTTAATCTTATTGGAATTGTTGGTCAACTCTTGTGATAACTCCTGTTATTATGGAATAGGAGGATTTTATAAACCTTATATTGTTTTTGCTCTTGTTGCAGCCTCAGCCTATCGTTTAGCAAGATTCAACATTACGCCTTCTTCTCAAACTTTTCAGGGCGTCCCGACGCCAGCAAATGCCATGCTAATTGGCTCTCTGCCTTTAATAATCGCCTTTCAACCTGAATATAGCCAGTATGTCCTGCAATTCAATATTTTAATTATGTATGCAGTGATCATGTCTTATCTATTAATCGGTGAATTTGAAATAATGTCTTTTAAATTTAAAACATGGACTTGGAAGGAAAATCAAAAAAG
>CAZVFE010000076.1:0-7223 GCA_964626405.1 uncultured Cytophagales bacterium
CTCAGCCAACAGGATTTAATAATATTCCAAATTTTGTGGATTTTGGTCCGGGTTGTTATTTATTGGGAGCTTCAGAATATTTTAAATTTTTGGATAAAAAATAATTTTTGTTTTAAAAATTTGTATTATTTTTAGGTCTAACCTAAAAATTATCAAAAATGAAAAAACAAATCTTATTTTCAGTATTGGGAGGACTTATCCTTTGGATATGGCAGTTCGTCTCGTTTATGGCTGCGAATCTTCATAAAGATTCAGTTGCAATGGCTCCAAATCAGGAGAAAGTTATGCAATTTTTAGATGAAAACATTGGTAAAGATGGAGCCTACCTATTACCTCAGCCTGATCATGTTATCACCGATATGGAGGAAGCTTCAGAATATGAGAAATCCGTTCAAGGTAAACCTTGGGCTAGAATCTTTTATTATGAATCCTACGATACCAATATGAACATGAATATTATTCGGGGATTACTCACGAACATTGTATTAATATTCTTATTTTCTATGGTTCTTAAATTGATTCCTAATAGAAGTCTTAGTCAAAACTTAATGGTTTCCTTGGTGACTGGACTAATTGTTTTCATCAATGGAATTTATACAAGCCATATGTGGTATCCATTATTTGATTTAAACATTCATTTATTGGATTGCCTAGTTGAATGGGCAGCCATCGGTTTATTAGCAAAATTTATTAAGTTTTAACGATGAAAAAAATACTCTTTCTATTACTCTTCCCCTTTATTGTATTTTCTCAATTAGCCCCTAATCCTGAATTATTAAAAGGACGATGGTCGGCACAGTGGATTGCAAATCCGGAGAGTAATAGTAAAGATTATGGGGTATATCATTTTCGTAAAACCTTTGAACTTACCCAAAAACCTAAGGAATTTATCATTAATATAACTGCTGATAATCGTTATCGGTTATTTGTTAATGGAATACCGGTGGCCTACGGGCCAGCCAGAGGAGATCTTTATAATTGGTATTATGAAACGATTGATATTTCTTCTTATTTAGTAGAAGGGAAGAATAGCCTAGCTGCCATGGTTTGGAATATGAGTGATTTGGCCCCAGTTGCCCAAATTACTAATAAAACCGGTTTATTGGTTCAAGGGAATTCAGATTTTGAAAAAATAGTGAATACCAATTCTACCTGGAAATCTATTCAGAATAATGCCTATCAGCCTTGTTCTATTGATAATGGTAGAAGATTAAGATCTTATATGGTGATTGGCCCTGGTGATGAAGTAGATGCCAATTTATATCCTTGGGGATGGGAACAAACTAATTTTGATGATACGAAATGGAATAAGGCTGTTTATACTGGTAATGCATCCGCTGATGGATACGGAAGCGATAATTTATGGACCTTAAAGCCTCGTAATATTCCTCTCATGTTTGAAAAGGAACAGAGAATGAGTGAAATTAGGAGGGTAGAAGGAATGGATTTAAAGGGGGACTTTTTAAATGGTTCTTCCAATTTAACGATTCCTGCCAATAAAAAAGTGAAATTTTTGATTGATCAAGGATTTAATACCGTTGCTTATCCTGAATTATTTATTTCAAAAGGAAAGGGAGCTTCGATAAAATTATCTTATGCGGAGGCTTTAAATAAACCAGGGGATGTTAGAGCAAAAGGAAATAGAAATGAAATTGAAGGAAAAGAGCTTGTGGGTAATTTTGATATCTTTCTTGCTGATGGGGGAGACTCCAGACATTTTAGACCTTTATGGATAAGAACCTATCGATATTTAGAAATTGAAATAGAAACCCAGGAATCTCCTTTGCTAATTCATGATTTTTATGGTACTGCCACAGGTTATCCCTTTGAAGTAAAAGCTAATTTTAGTTCGAATGATGCTAGTTTAGAGAAAATTTGGCAAGTAGGATGGAGGACTGCCCAACTTTGTGCCGGAGAAACTTATTATGATTGTCCTTATTATGAACAATTACAATACGAAGGAGATACCAGAATTCAAGCTTTAATTTCTTTATATGTTACAGGAGATGACCGATTAATGCGAAAATCTATTTTAGATTTTTATCATTCTAGATCTCCCAATGGCCTAACCCAAGGAAGATATCCTTCAAGCAGGTTTCAAACCATACCACCTTTTTCCCTTTATTGGATTTCAATGATTCATGATTATTGGATGCATCGAAAAGACGATGCCTTTTTAAGACAATTTAAAGTACCCATTATGGGGGTTTTGGATTGGTATGAATCAAAAATTGACCACGATATGGATATGTTGGGGGCTATGGATTGGTGGAATTTTGTGGATTGGAATGATCAATTTCCTGGAGGAACCCCTGATGGGGCTAATGATGGAAATTCTGCTGTTATTACGGCTCAGTTAGTTTATACCTTGAAGCAAGCTTCTGAATTAATGAAATATTATGGAGAAGAAGCACAATCTATGAAATATGCCTCATTAGCAGAAAGATTGGGAATGGGAACACTTTCTCATTGTTTTAACAATGAAAAAGGAGTGATGGCCAATACGCCTAAAAAGGATACTTACAGCCAGCATGCCTCGATCATGTCCGTATTGGCAGGAATTATCCCTGGGGATATAGCAAAGAAGGTCATGCAAAATGTTATAACGGATACGAGTTTATCACAGGCTACTTTTTATTATCGTTTTTACCTGACTAGGGCTTTAAATAAAGTGGGTATGGCAGATTCGTATTATTCAGAATTAAAGCCTTGGAGAGAAATGTTGGAAATGGGATTAACTACTTTTGCGGAAAAGCCAGACCCAACCCGTTCTGATTGCCATGCTTGGAGTTCAAGTCCGAATTATGATTTCTTTGCCACGATAGCAGGTATTATGCCCTCTAAACCAGGCTTTTCGGAAGTGAGTATCCATCCAGCCTTAGGAGAATTAACTCAGATTGATGCTAAAATGCCACATCCGAAAGGAGAAATAGAAGTAAAATTGAAAAGGGTAGGTCAAGGTTTAAAGGGTGAAATTCGTTTGCCTGAAGGCATTAAGGGGAATTATTCTTTTAATGGAAAAAATATTGCCTTATCATCAGGATTAACAAAAATTGATTAATTTTGTAGTCCAATATTGGGGTCGACCGGTTTTGACAGCTTAAGCGGTTGATTGTAAGCACGTCGGGAGTTGTAGGCATTTCCTGTATAAAAAACCTTCAAATTATAACTGGCAATACTTCGTATGCCATGGCTGCTTAATCTAGAGATTAATCTATAGCCATCGTTCAACCCACTCCAAACTCTGCCGAGTGGGAAATTTGGACGTCGACATGCAGAGTCGGTGATTATGAATTCCTTAATTAATCACTAGTATTCAAGGAATAAGTTATGGGTTTGGTTTTTTGCTAACCTGCCCCTAATCGAAAAATAAGAGCAAATAAACGTGTAGAAAGCAATTGATTTCTAAGTTTGGACGAGGGTTCGAATCCCTCCGACTCCACAATAATTTAACCACTAAATCCATTATTAAATGGAAAGACGAAGATTTATTCAGCAGGCAGGATTAATTACTTATTCTGCCTTATTGAATCCAACCTTTAATTTATGTTCTCCACCTTTTTTCTTAAATCTGGTTCCTTCCTTAATAGGAGAGGATATCCCAACTTATCTAAATAGGGTAGGTGGAGATAGATTGAACCTTTATCGTTCTATCGCTGGTAATGCCAATGAATTTAAAGAAGGAGATGAAATCTTGGGCTTAGCGGCTAAAACGGATGAACAAAGAAATATTGCCCGAACTTTGATTGAAAATACCAAATTATCTTTTGTGAAGGAAAATTCCATTCATGAAGATGATCTTTCCAAGTTTAATAATTCAATATTAATTGAAAATTCTTCCCTAAATAATATTTCATTTAAAGGATTAAAAGAATATTTAATTTCAACAAAAGACAATTTAGAAATCATTAAAAATACACTTACAGATGATCAAATAGCATTTTTAGTCAAAATTTGTTCGAATGAAGAATTGATATTTCTTTCGTCCAAGATTTTTAATCCACTTCCTAATTCTAATATAGGTTCAAAGGGATATTTCGGTGCAAGAATTCAACCAAATTCGCCGACAGACAATACCGAGGATATTTTTATGCAGGTATTATCTGCCTTCTCTTATGGCGTAGGAGATGTGGTAATTGGAACAAATCCTGTTGATTCTAATCCTGATAATATTCGAAATATTGAAAATTGTTTAAAGGATATCGTTGATACCTTCCAAATTCAGGATATTCTTCCTTATTGTGTTCTTTCTCATATTGATATTCAAGCCGAAATTGAAGAAAAATATCCTGATACCACCAACCTTTGGTTTCAAAGTTTAGCAGGGACTGTGAATGCAAATAAAACTTTCGATTTAACCATCGAAAAGATGCGAAATTATGCCAATTTGAGAAAAGGTCCTTTTGGTATTTATGCCGAAACAGGACAAGGAGCCGATGAAACCAACGGACATGGAGAAGGGGTGGATTTATTGATTCATGAATCCAGAAAATACGGATTTTTAAGAGCATTGAAGTCAATATCCCAGCCAGGATTATGGCATTTTGTCAATGATGTTGCCGGCTTTATTGGTCCTGAAGTTTTTAGAACCAAGGAACAATTAGTTCGTTGTTGCCTAGAGGATTTAGTGATGGGTAAATTACATGGTTTATGCATTGGTTTGGATATTTGTACCACCTTACACATGGATGTAAGTTTGGAAGATTTAGAATGGTGTATCAATGAAATTATGCCGGCAAATCCAGCCTATATGATGGCTCTTCCAACCAACAATGATCCTATGTTGAGTTATTTAACTACCTCTTTTTCAGATCATCTAAAAGTTAGAGAACGTTTTGGTTATAAGGTGAATCAGTCGATGATGAAATTTTTTCAACAATTAGGCATTTTTGATGAATTTGGAAATCCAGATTTGAATTTTTCTAAACCTGAAATGGTTTATTTGGCTTATCGTCGACTTAAAAAAGATGATCGATTAGAGGAATTAATATTAAAGGAAGCCAAGGAGATCATCCAACGGGTTGAGGAGAGAGGAGTACCCATTGCCTTTGGTTATGGAAAAACTTCTTCTGATTTAAATCCTCGTTTGGAAAAAACTATGAAAGAGGCGTATCAGGATGCGAAATATTGTTTATGGCAGGAATTTGATATCAATTGGTTCAAAAATTTAAATCCAGTAATTTTTGTCAATACTCAATCAATTGATCGAAAGGATTATGTTTATCATCCCATGAGTGGAGAGGAATTGTCGAAGGAATCAAAAGCCAGGATAGAAAATATTCAGCCTAATTTTGATGTTCAATTAATTATTTCAGATGGTTTAAATATGAAGTCTATATCAGACCAGGGACATGCCCTTGAATTAGTTGATTTATTAAAGGCGGAATTTTTAAAGGAGAAAATATCTTTTAATCCTTCCATAATTTGTATAAAAAATGGACGAGTAAGAGCTGGTTATCGTATTGGAGAGCAAATTTTTTCAAAAATAAAAGAAAATGAAAAGCCCAAAACAATTATTCATTTGATTGGAGAGCGCCCAGGAACCATTCACAGGAATTTTTCAGTTTATATTACAAAAAAGCAAGCCTCATTATGGAGAAATTTAAATAAAATTGACCATGATGATACAAAGGTTGTATCAGGAATTTCTGATACTGCCTTAGTTCCCAAAGATGCTTTAAAAGAAATTATGGCGATTTATTTTAGAGAAGATAAATAATCGATGCTCCTTTTTAGAGCAATTTCTGGTTCTGCCACAATATCTTGTTCCACAATGCAATGTTTAAGTCCATTTTCTTTTGCAACTTTTAGGATATTGGGTAAATCCAATACCCCATCACCTGCCGTAGTCATTTCTCCCCATAATTCTGTCCATTGGTTTGCTGTTCCTCCATCACCTGAAAAATGAACCAATTTTTTCATATCTTTTACATGCATTAAATGGTATCTTCCTGAATTATTTTTCAACAATTCAATTGGATCCATTCTTCCAGCAGTAGTCCAAAATAAATCCATTTCAAAAAATACTAGATTTTTGTCTGTTTCATCCAAAATTAGTTGAAGAGGGATTTTGCCTTCCATAACTGAAAGACCATAACCATGATTATGATAGGCAAATTTTAATCCATTATTTTTCGCCTCTTCTCCAATTTTATTGAATCTTTCTGCGATTCTTTTATAGGCATCCAAGTTTTGTCTTTCTTCATCTGGAATAGCAGGTAAAACCAAATAACTAGATCCTAAAATATTTGCTGCCTCCGCCAATTTTCCCATTCCAGTAGAAAGGGTATCTAAATCAGTATGTAAAGAGGGAACCTTTAAACCGAAAGAATTCATGATTGAAAGTATCTCCTTCGTATTTTTATTGAAAAAACCACTTCCATTAAAACCCACCAATGGTTCTAAAGAATCCCATCTTGCCTTTGCTTTTTCATCACTAAATGAATAGGGGCCATACATTTCTATTTCTTTGTAACCCATTTTGGAGAGCATTTCCATTCCTTTTTCGAAATTTGCCTCTAAAACTTTTGGCAAGGAGAAAAGATTGATTCCAATATTTTCAAATAGGGGACCGGATTTACATGAATTTAGGCCTGTTAGAGATAAGCCAGCAAGTGTAGTTTTTTCTAAGAATGATCTTCGATTCATAATTTTATAGGTAACGGTTTTGAATAATTTCAATATGGTGTAAAGGATGACCGAAAAGAATAAATAAGATGGCATTTACGGATAGGGAATTTTTTCCAACCATTCCGCTTTTGATATAATCTTTCTCCCCTAAGGATTTAAAAAAATCATAAGTACTTGTACGTAGGTTTTTCCATTCTTTTATCATATCCATCCATTCTCGGTGATCAATCGAAGAATTGGCTACATATTCATCTTCTTCAAAGGGTAATAGAGCGTTTTTTTCTCCTCTCGCTATGGATAATGCTCGGTAAGTCATGATACGCTCGGTATCGATAATATGTTGAAATATTTGCTTGATGGTCCATTTACCCTCAGCATAGGAATGATTAATTTTATCCATAGGGACAGTCTCCCAAAAATTTATTAAAGTAGAATGGTGATTAATTCGTAATTCTGCTAAATTTTTTCCAGTAGTTTTTTGAATGTATCCTTCAAAGAAAGGATTGAATTCGGTTGTGGTTGGCCTAGCCATTTTTCTAAAATTTTATTTTAAAATTACTATTTTTTATTTAAATTATTAAATACATTTAGCT
>CAZVFE010000077.1:0-7139 GCA_964626405.1 uncultured Cytophagales bacterium
TTCTATTTATTACAAATCTTGATAAATGAACAATACGTACAAACGGAGGGATCCTGAGTTTGAGATATGGATATTTGATCATCTAATAAATCCATTAAATGATCTTTTATTTTATTTAAAAAATTCTCTTGATTGAAAAACCCTTCGGATTCATTCATTTTGAATATTCCAGAATTAGGTTTTCGGGTAGAAATAATACCAGGAATAATTTTATATTCCTTGCCTATTTGGGATTTTAAAGCTTCAATCTTTCCTTCTTTAATAGATTCCTCCAATAAAATATAATATTGCTGTAATTGAAATACTTTAGGCTTAAACTGATCTTCCTTAAATTCTAAATCCTTGGAATCCATCGCCCCAGTTTTATAATCCAAAATCCGAATCTCAGAACCCATTAAATCGATTAAGTCAATAAAACCTTTAAAAATGACCTCCAATTGCTCACCTCCTAATTCAAATTCTTTCTTAAAATCTAGGAGTATTTCCGCGGCAATTGGCTTGGAAAAATTCGTCTTTTGAGATTCTGTTCGATAATAATTAATCAAAGTTTTTTTGGCTAATTCTCCCAAAACAAAATTAAAACCCCTTTCTACATCAAAACTTCCATATTCCCTTTTTATATCATTTAAGGCAATTTGCATATGGCTTTCAATATTTTGAATCCTCTCTAAAAACCATTCTTTAGAATAAGAACTCCCCTTTTCAATTAATTCCTTATTCCCATTTTCCAAAACCTTATGAACCCAAACCCCAAAGGAATCATTTCCAATTTCCTCTTCTTCCTTTTTATCTTCTCTCACCCCCAAAACATTCGACCAATAGAATTTCAAAGTACAATCTATCAAATTAGAAAAGGAGGAAGGAGATAATCCTCTTTTGGTTAGAAAAAATTTAATCTTATCTAATACCTCATAGGATTTTTCAATCTCAATTACTGGCAAACCTATTTTCTCATTTCTTTCAAATTGTGGACTTACCGTATACTCCTTCCACACCAATTTTGGATTGATTTTAGGCCATTCTATTCTTAATTGTTGAATAAATCGACTCTCTTCTTTTGATTTACCCGACTCTGAGGCAATAACAGACAATAGGATGATTTCCTTTGGCCTTTGTAATAAACGGTGAAAATGGTAGGAAGTAACCGCATCTGCTTGAGTTCTTGTAGGCAAATCAAAAGCCTTCATGGTGGCAATATCATAGGGTATCAAAGAATCTCTCGAACTACTTCTTGGTAAAATTTCTTCATTTACAGAAAGTATAATCACCCGATCAAAATCAAGTGTACGGGTTTCCAATAATCCCATCACATTCAGCGTACGTTTTACCTGACCCTCAAAACTAAGTTTCAAACCAGATAAGTATTGGCGCAAAAAGGACCGACCAACTTTTAAATCAGCTAATTCTTGCCCTTCAAAAGAAATCGCGATTTTTTCAAGACTTTCCTTAACCATGAAAATCGCTTCTACCTGCTCCTTCATGGAATTTTCAGGAAGAACCTTGATCAATTCATAACATAATTTTCCAAGGGAAATTAATATTTCTCTAAATCCAATTGTTTTTTCAGGGAATAAATATTGAAAAATAGGGATTTCCTTCGATAACTGAGATAATTTTTCTTCAGGAATATAGAGGGGATATTCATTTAGATTTTGATTATCCCATTCCTTCATTTTAAGATAAACACGAAGTAAAGGATTTTTTAAAACCTTGTCTACCAAACCACGATCAAACCTTCCCGGATCCTTATTGATCAACATTTCCCAGATATCCTCCAAGAGATTGAAAATATGGGTTTTTCGAAGAGGATAACCCATCGTAATATTCAAACGGTCTTGAAAATAACCCAAATAATCCAAAAAAGAACCCAATAATTGCTCATCTCCTAAAACTAGGGCAATATCCTCTTCCTTGCCATAGTTTTTTTCCCATTCTAAAATTTTATTGATTGCCCAATAAACCTGAGTAGAGGTATTTTTAACTTTTACTATGCTGACTTCCTTTTCTTGATTTTGGTAATTTTCTCCTAACCAAAGAAAATCATTTTTAGCTAAAAATTCTTTTTTCCTCGGATTAGCATAATTTCTTAGCCAAAATCCTGCCCGATGATAGGGATCATTCACATAATAAGAATCAGCATCCCAAAGTATTTCAGCATTTGTGGTGGCCAATATTCTTCGAATTATTTCTTCCTCGGATTTTGAAAGAGCATTAAACCCTAAAAAATATAGTTTTGAAAAATCCATTGGAAGTTTTTTGCCTTCAACCAGATTATTCACCAATTTCCGGAATAATTGTCCCCTGTAAAATTGTTTCTTATCCTTTAATCGAGATTGAAGCCTAGCGTAAACTTCTAATAAATTTTCATGTAATTTAAAATAAGCTTGTGTATTTGGGGTAATCAATTCGGATTTATCCTCAGTCCCCAATTCTTCAGCCCAACGATCAATAGATTTTGCTTCGGATAAATAATCAAATAAATCTTTTGGTGGAACTAGATACATATCTAAAGTATCAAAATCCTTGAGCATTATTGGTCCCCATCCCATAAATTTATCCAATTCCAAATTGGGTTCTACTGCCTTAAAACAGGAATAAGCTTCCAATAAAAGGTCAGTTGGTCCCATTAATTCTGATTCCGTGGCATTCAAAACAAATTCTTCTAAAGAATAAATCACCGGAGAAATTAAGGGTGTAGGAAATACCCTAGCAAGGGCTTTTTTTAAATAAATCCCTCCTCTTTTAGATGGTAAAACCATAATCATATTCTGCAAATCCTCAGAATTATGTTGTTTCACCAAGTATTCAGCAACTTCGTCTAAAAAGCCTTTCATATATTTAATTATTAGATTAAAGATAATGATTAATTTTATTATTTTTGTGCGTGAAAAAATTCATATTCCTTATTTTCTGTTTAATTTTTTCGGAAGGTCTTTCTGCCCAAATTTTGGGTACTCAAAGACCAATCGGTACAGGATTAAATAATTCCAATGTTAATGCCCCTGGTCAAAATACCAATGGATTTCCTACCCCCGGTCAAGAAAATAATCAAGAGGATTTAACAGGAGGAAGAACAGGAAGGGCCGCATTAGATGATTCCACCAAACAAATTTATTCTCCTAAGACCCTTTATTATATCAAACAAGAAGATTGGCTGAATAGTAGTGATTCTACCCATTCCATAGATACAAGTTTAAATCTTTTTCACCGCTATTTAGCAACTGAAAAAAAAGATTTTTATGCAGTGGATTTAGGAGCGCAAGGTACCGCTCTTCGATCTATTTATTTAATGCCAAATCAAAATCTTGGCACCCAATTAGGTTATAATGCTTATAGACCATACGGCTATAATTCGGATTCCGTTTTGTATTATAATACCAAATCACCTTTTTCAGTGATGGATTATGATATGGGTACCAAAGGCCAATCTCGCCTAAACTTTACCTTCAATAGAAATATAGACTCACTTTGGAATATCGGATTAGAGCTTCAGCGTATAAATTCAAAAAAGAATTTAATCGATGCGTTGTTCCAACAAGGAGACCGTTCCTTAATCAATCATTGGTCCTTTATATTGCATTCCAATTTTACGTCGAAAAATCAAAAATATAGGATGTTAACCAACATCAATTTTTTTGATCAGGGAACACGGGAACAAGGAGGAGTACAAATATTGGAAGGTATGAATGAAGACCAAGCCCTAAAATATGTTGATAATTCAGCTATTTTAACAAATGGATTAACAGAATCTGCAGACAGAGATTTAACCCTGCATTATTACCATGAATTTATTGGATGGAAAGGTCTACAATTTTATCAAAAAATTCAATTATCAAGTAAAAGAACGAGGTTCAAAGATTTAGATTTTGTAAATACCCTGGGCCTAGGTATTTATCCTCGAACCTATATTAATTATATTGTCGCACCAACGAAAGATTCCTTGTATAATGAAATACAATGGAAAGAAATTTCGCATCAAACAGGAATTAAGGGAATTTATAGAGGTTTTAATTATTTAGCCTTCTTCAAACAAAGGTATTGGAATGCATTAAATGTAATTGAAAATGCCACCAAAAATCGTTTAGAGAATTATATTGGTTTAAGTTTAAATCAAAAAATTGGTAAAGAAATAGATTTTAATGCAAACGGAGAATATTTAATTGGATCAGATTATTTAATCAATGGTAAATTAACTACCCCTTATGGTTTTGCAGAGGTAAAAAGAATGAATTATAGTCCCAGCCTAAAGGATAATTGGGTTTATAATTCCTCCTTTAGGTGGAGCAATGAATTTAAAAATATTACCTTCGACGAATTAAAAGCTGGGATAAAAATACCTTATAAAGGTTTCGTTTTTTCACCTAGCCTAAGCCTTCAAAGAATTGCCAATTTTATTTATTACGACAGTCTCGCTACTTCCATTCAGGCGAAATCTTCCCTATCTGTAGTTCGTCCTGGGATAGACCTACGTTATCAAAAAAAGAAATTTTTATTTTGGGCAAACGGATATTTAAATCAGCAATTTGGTCCAGATGTTTTCCGCACCCCAAAAATTGTAAGTCAGGGCACTATTTCCTATGATTTAAACTATAAAACGAATTTATATACCCGAATAGGAATCGATTTTCATTATTATTCTTCCTATTATGCCCCTGCCTATCAAATGGCAATTCAGGCATATCATTTACAAGACAAATATCAAATACCTCAATTCATCCAATTAGACCCATATATTAGTTTAAGAATCAATTATGTTCGATTATTCTTTAAATATTCCAATGCCTTACAGGGACTTGTTACAAAGAATCATTATTCGGCATATTTATATCAGGCAATGCCTGCAGGCTTAGCGATGGGGGTGGTATGGCAATTATTTGATTAATCGCCTAAAATCTTTTTTAAATCATTCCAAAACGATTTACTATCTTGGATTTTTAATTTATGGGGAAGATATCCCAGGTTTTTATGAAGGTTTTTATATTTCTTTAAATAAGGTAAAATTCGAACATAATCCTTATAAGTGGTTATGATTCCGGTATCTTTATCCAATTCAGAAGCAATCTTATCTAATCTTTTGAATTCTTTTTCTGTAAAGTCATGATGATCCACAAAAGTGATTTTCTTTTGAATTTTTCCTAATTTCTCCATTTTTTGGAAAAATAAATCTGGGGTGGCAATTCCTGCAAATGCAACCCATTTTTTAAAAAGTCCTTTCGTTGGCTCCTCATATTCATTAACGGAAAAATAAATCGGAACGGAAAGATGATAATCATGAATTCGATTCATAATTTCTTCTTTTTCTTGGATTGAAATTGATTTTGGACATTTTGTGACTAAAACCATATCTGCCCGTTGGATTCCTGGTCTCGGTTCACGAAGTTTACCCTTTGGCCACATATAGTCCTGATAAAATAAATTTTGGTAAGGTGTACAAACGATATTCACATTTCCTTGAAGATGTTGGTGCTGAAAACCATCATCCAATAAAACAAAATCAATTTTTGAATCAATTTCCTTTATTTTTTCTATGGCCTCTACCCTTTTTTCGCCGACAAAAACTGGCAATTTAGGATAGGTCAACACATAAGTCATTGGTTCATCTCCCCCAGTTTCTGAATTATCCTCTTTGGTTAATTTCCTAAAACCCTTGGTTTTTCTTCCATAACCACGAGATAAAACCGCTATTTTACCCTCCAATGCCCAATTTTCAATTAAATAATGAATTAAAGGAGATTTGCCGGAACCTCCTAGGGATAAATTACCAACTACGATTGATTTTGGATTTTCGAAATAAACAGATTTAAACCAACCACGATGGTAAAAATAATTTCGAATGGAAAGAATAAGGTTTAATAAACTGGATAACAAAATTTCAAGTTTTAAGGTTTAAATTAATTTAATATAACCTGAATCAATTCTTAAATCTGAATCAAAATTATTGTGGTATAAAGAACCGGTTCCTAATCCTTGTTCTAAATCATTCTCATATTCTGCTGCAAATTGTGCAATCGCATTGAGTCCATAATTAGATTCTAAAGCAGAGGTTATCCACCAAGGAATATCTTTATTTTTCGCCAATTCAATCCACTCATTTGTTTGAACAAAACCACCTAAAAGACTTGGCTTAAAAATTAAATATTGAGGTTTTATTTCATTTATCAAATTATTTTTTGCAGAAAATTCACGAATTCCAATTAATTCTTCATCCAATGCGATTGGTAAGGGAGTTGATTTACAAAGTTCAGCCATTTCCTTAATTTGTCCAGCCATTATCGGCTGTTCAATAGAATGAACATCATATTTACTTATTTCATTCAATTTTTGCAAAGCCGATTTTGGGTCAAATGCACCATTTGCATCCACACGAATTTTAAGAAATTCTGAGGAGAATTCTTTTCGAATAAATTCTAAGATTGAAATTTCATCTTGAAAATTTATTGCCCCAATTTTCATCTTCAAACAAGTAAAACCTGCATCAATTTTTTCACGAATCTGTTTTAGCATGAAATCTTTTTCTCCCATCCAAATTAATCCATTGATGGGAATTTGAGATTTTCTATTCGAAAAATCATTTTGAAAATAAATATCCTTTCCGAAATTCAACCAATTTAAATAAGCCATTTCGAAGGCCATCTGAAAACTGGCTTCGGGTATAGGATTTGTCTTCAACCAAGATTGAAATGCTTCTTTATCTCGTGGAAAACCATCTTTAAAAACTTTTTCCATTCGATTATTAAAGGATTGAAGTAAATCTTCTTGATATTCGGGACTCAACCCAAACAAAGGACCAGCCTCCCCTATTCCTTTGCGTGCTTCATTTCCTTCCTCCCAAATTTCCAAAATATAGGAATTCTTTGTTTTTAGAACGCCCCGAGAGGTTCCTGCATCGAATTTAAATTGAAGAATATGTTTATAAGACCGGAATTTCACAAATTTTGTAATTTTTTAAACAAAGATGCGAAAAAATATTTTTAGTTTTGTATAAACAAATAAAGAGATATGTCGAAAATGGATGAGGCAATTATTGCCATCTTAGAAAAGCGATTAGAATTAAGTCAGTTAACCTATGCTGATGAGAAATATGATGATATTGAAGAAGAATTACATGATTTGGAGGACGACTTCAATGAGGAATATGG
>CAZVFE010000078.1:0-4405 GCA_964626405.1 uncultured Cytophagales bacterium
TAATGGAGAATAAAAGAACCTTAGTGACGGCGGCTTTGATATATGCCAACGGACCAATACATATCGGACATCTTGCGGGGTGTTATCTACCAGCAGATATTTATACGCGTTATCTTCGATTAAAGAAGAAAGACGTATTATTTGTTTCAGGAACCGATGAGCATGGCGTGCCTATTACCATCAAAGCGCAAAAAGAAGGGAAATCTCCGAAAGAGATTGTAGATCATTTTTATACTATAATCAATGATTCTTTTAAAGAATTTGGAATTTCTTTTGATACCTATGGAAGAACCTCCGATAAGGTTCATTACGAGGTTTCACAGGATTTCTTTAAAAAATTATACGATCAAGGAGATTTCATTGAAGAAGTATCCGAACAATATTACGACGAAGAAGCACAGCAGTTTTTGGCTGATCGCTATATAACAGGTGAATGTCCGTCTTGTCATGCCGCAAACGCCTATGGAGATCAATGCGAGAAATGTGGTACGGCCCTTTCTCCAACTGAATTAATCAATCCAAAATCTACGCTTTCAGGATCTGCACCTGTGAAAAGGGAGACCAAAAACTGGTATTTACCCTTGGATAGAATGCAACCCATGTTGGAGAAATTCATTGCTTCGCACCCAGAATGGAAGTCGAATGTGTTGGGACAAGTTAAATCTTGGTTGAATGAGGGATTAAGACCACGAGCGATGACTCGGGATTTAAATTGGGGGATTCCGGTGCCTTTGCCAGATACAGAAGGGAAGGTGCTTTATGTTTGGTTTGATGCGCCTATTGGTTATATATCCATGACCAAGGCCTTTACGGATAAATGGGAGGATTATTGGAAATCAAAGGAATCTCGTGTAGTGAATTTCATTGGGAAGGATAATATTGTCTTTCATTGTTTGATATTCCCTGCTATGTGTATGGCTCAGGGAGAATATAATGTAACGGATAATGTACCAGCGAATGAATTTATGAATTTAGAAGGCGATAAGCTTTCTACTTCTCGAAATTGGGCGGTTTGGTTACATGAATATTTAAAAGATTTTCCGGGCCAACAAGATGTATTACGTTATACCCTTACAGCCCTGGCTCCTGAAACAAAGGATTCTGATTTTACTTGGGAGGATTTCCAAACGAAAAATAATTCAGAATTAGTGGGAATCATAGGGAATTTTGTGAACCGGGTATTTGTCTTGATTGAAAAGAATTTTGACGGAAAAGTGCCAGAAATTAGCTCAAAAGAAGATGCCGCGAATAATATTCAAGATTTATTAGGTGATTTACCAGAGGAATTGTCGAAACAATTTGAAAACTTTAAGTTTAGGGAGGCTTTGAGTTCTGCTGTTGAAATTGCGCGTATTGGAAATAAATTCTTGGCGGATTTGGAGCCATGGAAATTAATGAAAACCGATAAGCAGGCAGCAGGAGAGGTATTGTACCAAGCAACGCAGTTGGTAGGACATCTTATGGTGGGTTTACAGCCATTTCTACCTTTTACCTCAGAGAAATTAGCGAAAGGATTAGGGATCCGCGAATATTCTTTTGACGATTTTGAGAACTATCATTTAGTGCCTTCTGGAACAGAAATTCAGAATCCTGGATTATTATTTGCAAAGATTGAAGATGAGACAATTCAGGCTCAAATTGATAAATTAAAAAAGCCTTCTACGGAAAATCTGGTGGTTGATGTAGCTGAAGAGGAAGAAAAAAGCTTGGAGCCAATTGGGGCAGAATGCAATTTTGAGGATTTTATGAAATTGGATTTACGCGTAGGAAAAGTAATCAGTGCAGAACCAATGCCGAAGTCTAACAAGCTATTAAAATTAGGGATTGATGATGGCTTTAAAATTAGGACTATTCTAAGTGGGATTGCTCAACATTTTGAGGCCAATGAATTGGTTGGAAAGCAAGTTTGCTTTGTTGCAAATTTGGCACCTAGAAAAATGATGGGTGAAATGTCTGAGGGAATGGTCTTAATGGCAGAAGATTTAAATGGAGATTTAAAATTAATTCAGCCACAATCTGAAATCAGAAATGGATCAAAGATTTCTTAAGGTATAAATTTATAATTTTCCCCTAATAGCACAGTATATAATTGTTTATCAAAAACATAGAATAGTTTAAAATAGGGCAAAAAAATAAGGTAAACAGATGCTGTCTACCTTATTTAAAACCTCTAAACCTATTTTAAACTATGAAAATTTTCTTTTCTTTAACTTCGAAAAGTTATACAAATTTAATACTTTTTTTTAAATTATATCAAATAAATACAAAAAAATTTTTTTTTCCTGATAAAGCAAAAAAAAAGATGTCGTAAAATACAACATCTTTATTTACCTCTAAACCTATTTAACTATGAAAACTACTAATTTTTACATCTCGATTCCAGGAAGTACCACTTTATAAACTGTGCTACTTGTATCTTCAAGATTTAATTCCTCATCAGAAATCACATTTGATCTTAAATCCCAGATTAAATTTAACTTTGTTGATGAAGCTTTAATCTCATTTAATAAATCTAACGAATTTTCGTCTAGAATGTTTTCTTTCTGTTTATAAATTTTTGCTATAGTCTCATTGAAAATTGTAATATCCTCAGATGAAACCTTTAAGTAAGCTAAATTCTTATTATTGAAATCTTCTAAAATCTGAATTGTTTTCTCGACATTTTTGGTATCGATGTTTCTCGCTAAAGATTTGATCTTTGCGTTGATAGTTTCGTCTCTTCTAACTAACTCTTCTACTACACGGTTTCTTTTTACTAATACACCGTTTACACTTGCTGCTGATACTTCAGTACTGATTAATCCAATTAATGCAAATACTATTAATAATCTTGTTTTCATCTTTTTGTTATATTTTTAACTAATGATTACGATACAAAATTATTGTATTATTTCTATATATGCAATCTTGAAATATTTATATTTTTATATTGAAAACTGAAGATTATTTGGATTTTGGCTATTTTTCAAAATTTTATTTGGAAAATTCGCTTAAAAATTCCTTAGAAAGTGATTTTTTTTAGTTTAGTGAAATTATTAGAAATGTACAATTATTTGAAAAATTCAAAAATTCTTGAAAAAGTACAATCATTGATTGAATTTATTCATTGTTTTATCGATTCCTTCCAAGCAAAAATTGATGATTATCTCTTGAGTTCTTGTTAAAATACCATTCATTTTCTCCATTTCTTCCTCTGAAAACCTCCCAAGAACGTAATTTACTTGATTTCCTTTATGAAATTCATCTCCAATTCCCATGCGTAGTCGATTATAAATTTGACTATTGATGGATTCTTCTATAGACTTTAAACCATTATGTCCACCTGCTGAACCTTTTGGTTTAGCGCGAAGTGTTTCTAGAGGTAAAGCTAGGTCATCTACTAAAACTAGTAGATTTTCCATGGGTATTTTGAGGTTTTTAATCCAATAATCAACCGATTTTCCAGAGCGGTTCATATAGGTATTGGGTTTTAATAGGTAGATATTTTTTCCTTTATAGCGAAATTGGGTCATGGAACCATAACGAACTTCGGTAAACTTTAAATCTAAATCCTTTGCCATTTCATCCAAAGCCATAAATCCAATATTATGTCTTGTAAACATATATTCGATTCCAATATTCCCTAAACCAACGATAAGATAATTACTCATTTAATTTCTTTTTATCAAATTAAAACTGGCTTGTGCAGTGGGCATGATCGTAATATCAGCTAAATTCACATGGGCTGGTGCTTCTATCATATAGCGAATTACTTCAGCAATATCTTCCGCAACAAGTGGTTTAAAACCTTCGTATACTTTATCAGCTCTTTCCTGATCTCCTTTAAAGCGTACTTTGGAGAATTCTGTATTTACTGCGCCAGGAGCAATGGAGGATACTTTTATATGATATGGATTAAAATCCATTCGCATGCCTTGGGTTAGGGCTTCCACGGCAAATTTAGATGCGCAATATACTCCTCCGTTAGGATATACGAATTTTCCTGCAGTTGAAGATAAGTTTATTATATGTCCCGAATTTCTTTTTACCATTCCTGGAGAGATTAATCGGGTGATATATAATAGTCCTTTTACATTGATATCCATCATTTTATCCCAATCCTCTGTATTTCCCTCGTGGATGGATTCAAAACCGTGGGCATTACCGGCATTATTAATTAAGATATCAATTTCTTTCCATTCCTCAGGAAGGCTATCGTAAGCTAATTTTGTTTCTTCCTTATTACTTATATCGAATACCAATATTTTCGTAGGTACTTGCAGTTC
Organism: uncultured Cytophagales bacterium; assembly: GCA_964626405.1. Lineage (GTDB taxonomy): Bacteria > Bacteroidota > Bacteroidia > Cytophagales > Spirosomataceae > CAZVFE01. The sequence continues at coordinate 4,266 of CAZVFE010000078.1, forward strand.
ATTTGCCAACTCATTTAATCGATCTTCTCTTCTTCCTGCAAGAATTAATTCATAGCCGTCTTTATTCATGGCAAAGGCTGTTGCCTTGCCAATTCCCGAACTCGCCCCTGTAATAAATATTCTTTTCGACATAATTCTTA
>CAZVFE010000078.1:4505-7101 GCA_964626405.1 uncultured Cytophagales bacterium
ACTTAATTGCTTCATATAAAATGATTCCTGTTGCAACAGAAACATTTAAGGATTCAATTTTTCCTAATTGAGGAATTTTTACGCGTGAATCCGAGATTTGTTGAAGGTTCTCTGAAATCCCGTTTTCTTCTGAACCCATGATGATGGCCAAAGGACCCTCATAGGTTTCCTCATGATAGAATTTATTTCCTTTTTCTGTAACAGAAACGATTTTTAATCCTGATTCCTTTAAATTCTTAACTGCTTCTTCAAATCGTTCTTCTCTACAAACAGGTAAGTGGTTCAAAGCCCCAGAGGAGGTCTTCATGGCATCTCCATTGATTTGCGCAGCACCTTTAGAAGGAATTAAGATAGCGTGTACTCCCGCACTTTCAGCAGTTCGGGCAATTGCTCCAAAATTTCTTACGTCGGTAATTCGATCCAAAACTAAAATGAAAGGGTCAATTCCTTGTTCGAATTTTTCTGCGATGATATTATCAATTTTTGCATAATTCACCATGGAAGTAAAAGCAATTACACCTTGGTGATTTTTTCGGGTAATTCTATTCAGTTTTTCCATCGGAACTTTCTGAACAAAAATACCACGTGCTTCCGCTAATTCTTGAATTTCGGTTTTTCCTAATTCGCGTTGAATTAAGATTTTATCAATCTCTTTTTCAGATTGAAGGGTCTCTAAAACCGTCTGAATACCAAAAACATAATCTGCTTTATCTGTTTTTGGGGTGGTATAATGAAAAGTTCTTTTTCTACCTTGAAAATTGTCTGACATAGAATCTATTTGAATTACAAAGTTACAAATCTTATGATAATTATTTACCTTTGCGTCAATGGAAATTACAAATGCGCTTATAGAGCAATATATTGAACTATTTTCGGAGAAGGAACCGGAGCTTTTACAGCGTTTGAATAGGGAAACTCATGTAAAAATCTTGCAGCCCCGAATGCTTTCTGGCGCTATACAAGGACGATTTCTTTCATTGATATCGCATTTATCCTCTCCAAAATTGATTCTTGAAATTGGTACCTATACGGGTTATTCTGCCTTGTGTTTAGCAGAAGGACTAAGGCCGGATGGCAAATTAATTACGATTGATATCAATGAGGAATTAGTTGATTTTACCAAAAAATATTTTGATGAATCTATTTATAAGGATCAAATTGACTATCGGATTGCCGATGCAAAAGAAGAGATAAAGGGAATAAATCAGGAAATTGATTTATGTTTTATTGATGCAGATAAGAAATCCTATCCCTATTATTTGGATCAGGTAATTCCAAAAATGAAGAAAGGTGGAATCATTTTAGTGGATAATGTTTTATGGGATGGCAAAGTAGCAGAGGAGGATAAGCAGGATAAAACCACCAATTTATTAAGAGATTTCAATAAGCAGATTGCGGATAATCCACTTTTACAACCTGTTTTATTACCTTTAAGAGATGGTATTTATTTAATTCGTGTAAAATAATGGCAATAATAATGATTGATGACACTGTTTTGAGCAGTGAAATTACAGAGGAACATTTTGTTTGTGATTTAAGCAAGTGCAAAGGTCAATGTTGTATTGAAGGGGATATGGGAGCCCCTTTGGATAAGGAAGAATTACCGATTTTGGAAGAAATTTATCCGAAGGTAAAGGAATATTTATCCGAAGAGGGGAGAGCTGCCATTGAAAAACAAGGAACCCATGTGATTGATGAGGATGGAGATTATTGTACTCCCTTGATTGAGGATAGGGAATGTGCTTATGCCATTTATGATGAAAAAAATACCTTGAAATGTGGAATTGAACAGGCGTATTTAGATGGAAAAATTACTTGGAAAAAACCTATATCTTGTCATTTATACCCTATACGAATTTCAAAATTGGAAGATTATTGGGCATTAAATTATCATCGTTGGGATATTTGCGCGGATGCTTGTAGCCTTGGTAAATCTTTACAGGTTCCTTTATTTCAATTCTTAAAAGAGCCCTTAATCAGACGATTTGGGGAAAAATGGTTTAAAGAATTGGAACAAGAATACGAAGATCGGAAGGCTATTGAATAATTATATTCCGTTTGAAATCCGATTGATTCGTTTACTCATATAAGGACCTGGGTTTTTAACTGCATATCTTTTTGGACTTGGAAGTACTGCTGCTAGGGCGGCGGCTTCTCTTTTACTTGTTTTGGATGCAGAATGTCCGAAATATCGTTTGCAACCTTCCTCCATTCCAAAGGTATTAATGCCAGTTTCCGCAACATTTAAATAAACCTCCAAAATTCGTTCTTTCGACCAGAATATTTCTATTAAAATCGTAAAATAAGCCTCTAGGGCTTTTCGGATATAGGATTTATGTTGCCAAAGGAAGACATTCTTTGCCACTTGCTGGGAGATGGTTGATCCCCCACGTATTACTTGAGATTTTTTATTTCTTTCAAAAGCTTTTTGCATTCCTTTTAAATCAAATCCATAATGGTCATAGAATTTTTGATCTTCTGAATACAATACCGCTTTTGGAATATTGGAGGATAGCTCATCCAAGCTTTTCCAAGTATATTTAATCGCAGAGGGCTTTCCATCTATCATGGCCTCTACCTTTCTTGAAAGCATCGT
>CAZVFE010000079.1:0-6816 GCA_964626405.1 uncultured Cytophagales bacterium
TTTTCGGTTTATAATTTAATTTCCATAATATAATCATCCATCACAAATCCCTCTCCGATATCTAATACAATTTCTTTTCGAATGGCAAATTTATTTCTCAAATAGAATTTTACTGCGGCATTATATTTATTCACATTCAATATTAAATATTCTCGGTTCCAAGCTTTCGCCTGAGCAATACACGTATTTAATAAATGATATCCTATTCCTTTACATTTTAAATCAGGTAAACGATATAATTTATGCAATTTAACGTCTTTTTCATCTAAGATACTTATTCCTGCATAGCCTACAAATTCTCCATCCAATTCAGCCAAATAATAAACATAGCCTTCTTGAATTTCTTTTTCAACAGTTTCTTTGGAATACATCCATTTCAACATATACTCAATCTGTTCGGCACTAATTACGTTTTTATACGCAATTGGCCAAATACGCTTTGCCAAATCTTCTATTATGGCTGCATGTTCTACTTGGGCTTGAATGATCGTCATATAATTTTCTACTTAGCAATATTTATCCAATAAATCAGACATGGATTCTTGTAAAATCTTGGCCTCTTTTTTTGCTGAAGAATACGTATCTTCTCCTGCATAAATGATTCCTCTCGCAGAATTAACTAATAAACCACAATTTTTGTTGATCCCATGTTTTACTACCTCTTCCAAGGAACCTCCTTGAGCTCCTACCCCAGGAACCAAAAGAAAATGGTCAGGAATAATTTGTCGGATACCATCCAAATATTCCGGACGAGTGGCTCCAACCACATACATCATATTGTCTATACTTCCCCATTTCTGAGATTTCTCCAATACTTCTTCGTATAATTTTTTACCTTGGGCATCCTCAAATAATTGAAAGTCCAATCCCCCAGCATTCGAAGTTAGAGCCAATAATATCACCCATTTATTTTCAAATTCAAGAAAAGGAGAAACGGAATCTATTCCCATATATGGTGCTACCGTTACGGAATCAAAGTCTAAACCCGCACTTGATTTTTCAAAAAAAGTCTGTGCATACATTTTGGAAGTATTTCCAATATCCCCTCTTTTGGCATCTGCAATAGTGAAAATTTCCTTCGGAATATAATCCATCGTTTTCGCCAATGCCTCCCAACCTTTTGGTCCCATAGCCTCATAAAAAGCAATATTGGGTTTATAGGCTACGGCATATTCCGCTGTTGCATCTATTACCGCTTTATTAAAGCTAAAAACTGGATCTGATTCAGAAAGGAATTTTTGAGGAATTTTTCTGATATCCGTATCCAAACCAACACATAAAAAAGAAGATTTTGCTTTAATTTGTTGGACTAGCTGGGAATAATTCATAGGATTCTTCGATATTTTTCTTCAAAATTAAGAAATAAATGGATAAATTTATGCTAATAATTAATATTCCCCCATTTATGCAATTTCAAACTTGTGAATTTCCTGGTTTAGTAGAATGTTTACCTACAAAATATCCAGATGAAAGAGGCCACTTTTATGAATCCTATAACCAGAAAAAATTCTCAGAAATTGGCATTTCCGAAAACTTTGTTCAAGATAATTTTTCTTATTCATTAAAAGGAGTAATTCGGGGATTACATTTTCAACATAATCCTAAAGGACAGGGGAAATTAGTTCGTTGTATGACGGGCTCCGTAATGGATGTAGTGGTAGATTTAAGAAAAGATTCACCCACCTTCGGAAAACATAAATCCATCTTTTTAAATGCTGAATTAGGAAATATGTTATACATTCCTGTAGGATTTGCTCATGGTTTCATCGCTTTAGAAAAAACCATTTTTGTTTATAAATGCACTGAATTTTGGAATAAAGAATCCGAGGATGGAATTCGCTTTGATGATCCTAGTTTGAATATTCAATGGGGAGAGAAAAACCCAATAGTTTCAGCGAAAGATTTAGAACTTCCTTTATTCGATCCAAACAAATCTTATTTTTAATATTTTGATAATTAAAGTTTATTTCTCTAATTTTGTATAATAATGGAACGTAAGCTCATTCTTTCCAGTCCTTTACTTGAAATAACAATCTCTCGGTTATGTCAAGAAATCATTGAAAATAAAATTGAAGGTATTGAAACTGTAATAATTGGTTTACAGCCAAGAGGTGTATTTTTTGCTAAAAGATTAAAGGAAACTTTAGACAAAGAAACAAACGAAAAATATTCTTTCGGAAAAATAGATGCGAGCTTTTACCGCGATGATATTCGTTCAAAAGGAGAAATTATCAAACCCAATGAAACTGAAATCAATTTTCTATTGGAAAACAAAAGGGTCATTTTAGTGGATGATGTAATTGCCACCGGAAGAATGGTACGAGCAGCCTTAGATGCAATGAATTCCTTTGGAAGACCTTTTAAAGTAGAACTTTGCGTTTTAATCGATCGAATTTACAACCGAGATTTACCGATTTCTGCGGATTATGTTGGTAAAAAAGTTAATACCCTAGAAACTGAAAAAGTTTTAGTTGAATATAAAGAACAAGGATTTAAAGAAGATAAAATTTGGTTAATAACGAAGTAATATATGCTTAGCTCACCACATTTACTTGGGATAAAAGATTTAACGAGAGAAGGATTAGAATCCATCATGGCAACTGCCAAAGAATTCAAATCCGTCATTAATCGTCCGATAAAAAAGACCCCAGCATTGAATGATATTACAATCGCCAATGTATTCTTTGAAAATTCAACGCGAACAAGACTTTCCTTCGAACTTGCAGAAAAAAGACTCTCTGCAGATGTAGTTAATTTTTCAGCTTCCGGAAGCTCAGTAAAAAAAGGTGAAACCCTTTTAGATACGGTTAATAATATCTTAGCCATGAAAGTAGACATGATTGTCATGCGACATGAAAGTCCGGGTGCTCCCCATTTTTTATCCAAGCATATCAAAGCAAATATTATCAACGCAGGAGATGGTACTCATGAGCATCCTACTCAAGCCTTGCTTGATTCTTATTCACTTAGAGAAAAATTAGGAGAAGATTTAGAAGGAAAAAATATTGCCATCATCGGGGATATCCTCCACTCAAGAGTTGCCCTTTCCAATATCCTTGCCCTGAAACTTCAAGGGGCAAATATAAGAATCTGTGGCCCTTCCACCTTAATACCAAAACATATTCTGGAATTAGGGGTAGAGGTCTCACATAATGTAGAAGAAACCTTAAATTGGTGCGATGCAGCAAACGTTTTGAGAATCCAATTAGAACGTCAGCAAATAAAATACTTCCCTTCCTTAAGAGAATATTCACAAAGCTTTGGAATCAATAGAGCCATGCTTGAAAGATTGGACAAAGAAATTGTATTAATGCACCCAGGCCCTATCAACAGAGGAGTAGAACTTTCTTCAGATGCAGCAGATTCCCCTCATTCTATCATACTTGATCAGGTGGAAAATGGAGTGGCCGTAAGAATGGCTGTCTTATACCTTCTTGCAAGAAAAAATTAAGCCTTCAAAAAGCGCGAAATTTCAGAACGAACCCGATTAACCTTAATCCCATTTCCACAAAGAAAATGAGAGGCAGGACAGGCTTTTTTACCATGTTTACCACAAGGCTTACAATTTAATTCTTCTTCATATTCCAAAATAACAGATTGATCTGCCAAAGGGGTAAAACCAAATTTTGGACTTGTAGAACAAAATAAGGCAATAGTAGGAATATTCATTGCAGATGCGATATGTAGGGGACCAGAATCATTCACAAGGGCAATCCTTGCGGTTCCAATTACCTGATTCAATTCCTTAAGATCTAACTTTCCTGCTAAATTGATTAAATTTTTCCCTTGAATTTCTTTTTCAATTTCATCACATAAGGTCTTTTCCGCCCCAGCTCCAGACATTACCCAATTCCATTCTTGAGGAGAATTCTTGATCAATTCAACCCAATGATCTTTGGGCCAACGCTTCGTCTCCCAAACAGATCCAGGAGCAAAAAATATATAATTCAAATCTGATAAAGATGCATATTGGGGAGCCTTAAGCCTTGGTTTTAAAGCAGGTTTCCCATCTTCAAAAAACTGATTATTTCGTTCAATCTCATGCATCCCATTTCCCATTCCATGATTAAATCGTCTGTGAAAGAAAAAAGAAAGGGGATTTTCCTTATAACCCAAGACTTTCTTGGCACCAATCGTAGTAGCCAATAATCCCATTCCAAAAAAACGTTGAAAGACCATTACCTCATCAAAACCAATCGCCCGAAACTCCTTATTTAATGCCCACCATGATTTCCTCTTATTTTTTTTGTCATAAACATGTACCGTCAGTTGATCATAATAGGGATAATCAGATAAAATAGTTTCTAATCCTTTTCGAACTAAAACATGAACTTCTTTATTTTTATCTGAAGAAAATAGCTTTTCCAATACAGAGGTGATTAATACTAAATCACCCAAGAAAGCTGTCTGAATCAATAAATATTTTTTCTTGATCAAAGAAATTAGGCTTTTTTGTAAATATAGGCAAAAATGCATTAATTTTGCACATTCTTATGAGCAACAATATTAAAATTCATACTCTTTCAAACGGAATCCGCGTGGTTCATAAACAAGTTTTTTCTACGGAAGTTTCCCATGTTGGAATCATGCTTGACGTAGGAAGTAGAGATGAATCTTATGAAAATCAGGGAACAGCCCATTTTTGGGAACACATGGCCTTTAAAGGAACTAAAACCAGAAATAATCTTCAAATAATTAATTATCTAGAAGTTTTTGGAGGTGAATTAAACGCCTATACGACCAAGGAAAAGGTTTGTTTTCATGCTTCTATCTTGCATAATCATCTTGAAAAAGCCTTGAAATTATTAACCGATATCACCTTTAATTCTACCTTTCCCCAAAAGGAAATAGAAAAGGAAAAAACGGTAATCTTGGAGGAAATGGCGATGTATTATGATAGTCCTGAGGATGCCATACAAGATGATTTCGATGAAATTCTATTCCCCAATCATAGCTTGGGAATGAATATTTTGGGCAAACAAGAAACGGTAAATTCAGTCAGTACAGAATCTTTACGAAAATTTTTCGAAGAAAATATTGATACCCACAAGATTGTAGTTTCGGTGGTTGGAAAACAATCCCATGAACTAATCTTTAAAATGGCAGAAAAACATCTTTCTTCCATCCCAGAAAAAAAGACCAATCGAATAAGAACTGCTCCAATTTTTAATAAACCAATTGAAAAAATAGTCAATAGACATTCTACTCAAGCTCAAGTGGCCTTAGGAAGAAATTCCTTTCAAATAGACCACCCAGATAGAATGCCCTTTTTCATGCTAATTAATTTATTGGGCGGACCAGGCATGAATTCCATATTGAATTTGGCTGTTAGAGAGAAAAAAGGCTTAACCTATCAAATTGAAGCTTCTTTTACTTCTTATATTGATTCTGGTTTCTGGGCAATTTATTTCGGAACAGAGAAAAAACAAGTCAATAAAGCTTTAAAAATCATATTCCAAGAATTTGATAAATTAAGAAATAAAAGCTTATCTGTAAACCAATTGACCAAGGTAAAAACACAATTAAAAGGTCAGTTGGCCATGGCAGAGGAATCCAATTCGAATTTTATGCTCATGATGGCTAAAACCTTATTGGATAAAGAAAAAATTGAAACCTTAAAAGAGGTTTTTGAACGAATCGAAGGAGTTGAACCCTCAGATATTCAACGTTTGGCAAATGAAATGTTATTGGAGGATCAATTATCCCGACTAATATTTGAGCCGCAAGCCTAATGCACCTTTATTTCCATATCCCTTATTGTCATTTAGCCTGTCATTATTGCGATTTCCATTTTTCAACTAATATTAAAACGAAAAATGATCTGATTGAGGCAATGGTTCAAGAATTGGAGATTTCAAAAAATTATCTTTCAAATAAGAATCTTGAAACCATTTATTTTGGGGGTGGTACTCCCTCCCTATTATCAAAAGAAGATTTTCAAAAGATTTTCGACAAAATTCATTCGCTATATTCCATCAATAAAGCGGCTGAAATCACCATTGAGACTAACCCAGAGGATATAAATGAGGAAAATCTCCTTAATTGGAAATCTTTGAATATCAATCGCCTATCCATTGGTATCCAAACTTTAAATGATGATATCCTTAAAAATTTAAATAGAAACCATACCAAAGAAGATTCCCTTAAAGCCATTGAATTATGCAAAAAATTTAATTTCAATGTCCTTACGACTGATCTGATTTATGGACTACCCGGACAAACTGAAGAAATCTTAAAGGAGGACATTAAAATATTGGCGGAAAATAATATTCCGCATATTTCAGCATATAATTTAACTATTGAACCCAATACAGTTTTTGGAAAATGGAAAAAAGAAGGAAAATTAATCGATTTTGATAATCATATTCATGCAAAATATATGGAAATCCTTTTTTCTGAATTAAAGAAGTATGGATATGAAAATTATGAAATTTCAAATTTCGCAAAAAATCAAGCCTACTCCGTCCATAATACCGCCTATTGGAGAAATGAAGAATACCTTGGAATTGGTCCAAGCGCCCATAGTTTTAACTATTCGAGCAGACAATGGAATATTGCCAATAATCCAAAATATATTCAATTAATAAAGGAAGGAAAAGACTATTTTGAAAAGGAAGAATTAACTGAAATAGATAAAATAAACGAATATATCCTTACCAATATCCGTACCAAATGGGGACTTAATCTTGCTCTGCTAAAAGAGAATTTTACGCGTTTAAATGAACTTTTCCCAGAAAAATACTTAGAAAATCTTCAAAAACAAGGCCTTGCAAGAATAGAAAATGAATTTTTAATCTTAAATTTCGAAGGAAAACT
>CAZVFE010000080.1:0-6814 GCA_964626405.1 uncultured Cytophagales bacterium
CAGCATTTGATTTATGTCATTCATACCGACCAGGAAGTACTTGGGTAAGTCAACATTCCCTAAGCATCAATGGTAAAAGGCAAAATATTTCAAGAAATGATTTTTTACAAGTCGCTAAAAAAATGAATATTAAAAAAGCCAATTTAATAATTGATCAGGTGCGAGAATCTGTAAGTCAATGGGATTCTTTCGCAAATCAAACATCGGTTAATCAAAATTTGAAGGATGCAATCGCTAAAACACTCTTGCTATTGTAGTAATTATAGTGAAGGTTGGTTTATTCTGAATAATAATTTGATTATATTTTATTAACTTAATTTTTATTAATTTTGGCAATGCTTTTCCTCGTTCCTACACCTATTGGAAATTTAGAAGATATTACTTTGAGAGCTATAAACGTCTTGAAGGAAGTTGATATTATTTTAGCAGAAGATACCAGGAATACAGGAAAATTATTGAAACATCTTTCCATCACCAAACGACTAATGGCGCATCATGCGCATAATGAACATCAGTCTGTTGCAGGAGTAATAAAATTATTAAAGGAAGGACAAAAAATTGCCTTAGTCTCAGATGCAGGATCTCCGGGTATATCCGATCCAGGTTATTTGGTTGTGAAATCCTGTATTGAAAATAATATTCCAATTACTGCTTTACCAGGTGCTACGGCATTTGTTCCTGCACTTACTTCCTCTGGATTTCCTACAGATTCCTTTGTTTTTGAAGGTTTTCTTCCTGTAAAAAAAGGACGTCAAACTAAATTTAAGGAACTTGCAATTGAAAAAAGAACCATCGTTTTATACGAATCTCCGCATAGAATCGTAAAAACCTTGGAACAATTAGTTGAATTTTTGGGTGAGGATAGGCAGGTTTTAGTAGCCAGAGAAATATCTAAATTACATGAGGAATTTCATAGAGGTACTAGCTTGGAATTAAGAGATTTCTTTAATTTAAATCCAGATAAGGTTCGAGGTGAAATGGTTCTTATTATCAAAGGAATAAATTAATATGAAAAAACTACTTTTATTCTTACTATTTCCTTTTTTTCTTAATGCTCAAATAAGTTCGAATACGCGGGTTTATATTGCTACTATCGAGCCTGGTACTGAATTATATTCGAGTTTCGGACATAGTATTTTAGTTTTTCTAGATTCTGAAACAGGCTTAAATGATGGGTACAATTATGGTACTTTTGATTTTAATACACCAAATTTTTATTGGAAATTTTTAAAGGGAACCTTGCCCTATTCTATTTCAGTATATCCCTTTGATAAGGAATCGAATTTTTATTTAAATTATGAAGGAAGAGGGATAGGTCTGCAAGAATTGGATTTAGATTCCTCCCAAGTTTCAACGCTTTATCTAAAACTAAAAACAAATCTACTTCCTGAAAACAAATATTATGCGTATCAATTTTTCTTTGATAATTGTTCCTCCCGTTTAAGAGATTTATTACTGTCTTTAGATGGAATAAAAGAATCCAAAGAATTGCCTATTGAACTAGAAGGAAAAAGTTTTAGAGATTGGATGAATGATTATTTACCCCCTAATGATTGGGTTACACTTGGAATGAATCTAGCTTTGGGTATAAATTCCAATAAAACAGCCACTGTTCAAGAGAGTGTTTATCTTCCAGATAATTTAAATACCTATTTAAATCATCTCCAAAATGGAGATAGAGAACTTGTTCTTGGAGAAAGGAAAATGAATCCTCCCATTCCAAAGGTAAAAGATTCCTCATTTAATTGGTTTGGACCAATTCCTATTTTACCTATTATTTTGATTTTGTTAATTCTAATGAAATATTCTAAATATAGAATTTATCAATTTGCAAAATATATCCTTTATCCAATTTTAGTTCTTTTTCTAATAATTATTGGATTTTTATCCTTCTTTTCAAATCATTTAGAAATGATTTGGAATCCTGCAATTTTAATATTTCTACCATTAATTACTGCCCCTTACGTATTTTTTAAACCTATTATCTATAAATTAAATCAAATTTTTATTTTTTTATCTATTATTGTTAGTATTTATGAAATGACCTTATTCGTTCCAATTATTTTCGTTGGAGCGATTACTTGGGTTATTTCTTCAAATTTTATCAACAAAAAATCTAATTTAAATTGAAACCTTTTTTCTTATCTATTTTATTCATTTCCTTGATTTTTCTGTCTTGTGATGATTTAATTGCCCAAGACTTTTTTACCCCACCTGAAAATAAACCAGAAATCCATGCTTTAAAAATCCAAAGAAATTTAAAAATTGATGGAATTTTAGATGAAAAAGAATGGGCAGATGCCAAAGAAATTAAATTGAATTTTCAGGTTGAACCATATCAAGGACAAGAAGCTACCTATCCTACCATTGTAAAGTTAGCCTACAATGAAAATTATCTATACGTGGCTGCCATTAATTATGATCATGTTGGAAAAAATAAATATCGTGCCCCTGATTTGAAAAGAGATTATTTATTCAATGCTCATGATAATTTCGGTTTGGCAATTGATGCTTTCAATGATAAGCGAAATGCCATGGTATTTCAAACAAATGCTTATGGTTCACTTAGAGATTTATTATCTTTTGATGATCGGCAATTTGATCCTGATTGGGATGGTTTATACAAGGCAAGAACCCAACGAACAGACGAATATTGGATTGCAGAAATGATGATTCCTTGGCAAACCCTTAGATTTCCAAAGTCAGACGGAAAAACGCCTCAGGATTGGGGTATAAATTTTTACAGAAATCGAAGGACTGCCAATGAAACCATTGTATGGGCTGCAATTCCTCGATCTATGTCTGCCCTAAGAATGGATTATGCAGGTATTTTAAAAGAAATTGTTCCTCCAGTTACCTCAACCACCAATATTCGCTTCAACCCCTATTATTTAAATTCATATACTAAATCTCAAGGGACTGAGTTGGATAATGTACAAGGTTTTAATAATAAATTAGGAGGTGAAATAAAATGGGCAATTGACCCTAAAAATGTAGTAGATTTTACTGCCAATACTGATTTTGCTCAAGCAGATGTTGATCGACAAGTCAATAATATCACGCGTTTTTCTGTTTTTTTTCCTGAAAGAAGACAATTTTTCTTAGAAAATGCTTCTTTATTTGGCTTTGGACTTGCTCCGATAGATGATGTGGTTGGCGGATCAATGATTATTCAGCCATTTTTTTCAAGAAAAATTGGCTTGGATGAAAATGTCAATCCCGTTCCCATTAATACAGGTTTAAGGTATGTGCATCGTTCTGAAAAATTCAATTATGGAGCAATAGCTATTCAACAGGGTGCAGCAGATGGGGTAGATCACACTAATTTCGGAGTCGGAAGATTTTCAACTAATTTTTCAAAGCAAAATAGAATAGGTTGGCTGAGTACTTATAAACAAGATCCCAATAAGACTTTTCAAACGCATGCAGTTGATGCCTTTATCAGAATTACGGATGTTTTATCCTTTTCTGGAATGGTATCCACTACTGCAAATTCTTTAGATAATTCTACCGGCCTTGCAGAATATGCCCAGTTTTATTACCGAGATAATAAATATTTAGCTTATTGGACCCAGACCTATGTAAACAAGAATTATGATCCGGCTGTTGGCTTTGTTTCACGATCCAATATTCTTTCCAATTCACAAGGTATTTCACGAAATATTCGTTCACCTAAATTACCTAAATGGATTCGTTCAATTGAACCTGGTATTTACACGGAGGTTTATCATTCACTAAATACGGGAGATGTAACAGAAGGAAGGGTATTATTTACTCCCTCTTGGGTAGGACTCCAAAATGGAGGGGCATTGGGTTTATATACTGAATATGGCTATCAAAATCTTGAGGAAACCTTTTCTCCACTAGGAATAGATATTGAGAAGGGAGAATATAGTTTTCTTAGAAAAGGTATTTTTGTGAATACGGACCAATCCAATAAAATTTCTTTAAATGGTTTTTATGAGGTAGGCCCATATTTTGATGGAAAACTGAATTGGTTAATGGCAGGTATGAAACTTGCACCAATTCCTCATATTAATTTTGGATTTACACTTTCTCGAAATGAATTTATCGATATTGGAAAAAATAATGAATCAAAAACCGTTAATTTAATTCAAATTGAAAATAGATTTGCCATAAATCCGCGTGTTCAGTTAATTGGTTTTTACCAAAGAAATACAAGTAATGATTTGAATTCCCTAAATATGCGAATATCAATTGAGTATAAACCCCTATCTTTTATTTATATTGTATTTAATAAATCGTCTTATTTGGGAGATGACGAAACAGAACAGAGTCAATCTAGGTTATTGAGTAAAATCTCATATATAAAACAATTCTAATGGAATATATTGAATTAAGATCGGATACCTTCACAATGCCTACTAAAGGCATGTATCAGGCAATGAATCAAGCTAAATTGGGGGATGATGTTTTTAACGAGGATCCTACAGTTAAGGAATTAGAAGGGAAATTAGCCAAAATGTTCGGAATGGAGGCAGGATTATTTTGTACCTCCGGAACCATGACCAACCAAATTGCAATAGCAACCCATGTAGGAAAGGGTGAGGAATTAATTTGTGATGAAAATTCTCATATTTATTATTATGAACAAGGGGGAATCATGGCAAATGCGAATGCTTCCGTTAAATTAGGAAGGGGAGAATATGGAAAATTAAGCTTAGAGCAAATAAAGAAACTTCGTGCCCCAACAGATATTCATTTTTGTGAAACGAAATTATTGAGTTTAGAAAATACTGCAAATAGAGGTGGCGGTTCTTGTTATACCACAGAAGCATTAAACGAAATTTCAAAATATTGTAAAGAAACAAATCTTCCATTACATTTAGATGGAGCAAGGGTTTTTAATGCTATAATTGCCAAAAATCAGAACCCTAAACAATATGGAGAATGGTTTGATTCTATTTCAGTTTGCCTTTCAAAAGGTTTAGGGGCCCCAGTAGGATCTGTTTTATTAGGTACTGAAGCCTTTATCGCAAAGGCTAAAAGAATCCGAAAGCGATTCGGTGGGGGATGGCGACAGGCAGGTTTATTAGCTGCTTGTGGGATTTATGCCTTAGATCATCATATTGAACGTTTGGCAGAAGACCACCAAAGAGCCCAAATTATTGGAGAAGAATTATTAAAAAGACCCTGGGTAGATTCTATCTTTCCTGTTGAAACCAATATAGTGATAGCAAGTCTTAGAGAAGACTTATTCGCAAAGGATATTTTAGAAAAATTAAAAGAAAATGGAATTAAGGCCATTGGCTTTGGTGAAAAACAAATTCGTTTTGTGACCCATTTGGAGTTTACCGATCAAGATTTGGTAAAATTTATCCAAGCAATTCAAAATATTTAAGATTTATAGGTTAATAATCTCTCGATTTTTTCTTTTATAATTAAATACACCTTAATTATAAAAAAATGCAGAGGAGAGGTTTTAAAATGTTTCTATTTGAAGGAATGGAAGCAGAATATAAAAAAAGACATGATGAGATCTGGCCAGAATTGGTCGAACTCCTTCATTCTAAAGGTATTCAAAATTATTCTATTTTTCTTGATGAAGATACCCATATCCTTTTTGGGTATTTAGAGGCTCCTGACCTTTTAAAATTAGATGAACTTCCCCAAGATCCAATCATGCAAAAATGGTGGGATTATATGAAGGATATTATGGAATCCAATCCGGATGGCTCACCAGTTTCCATTGAAATTAAACCTGTTTTTTACTTAGCTTAAATATTATGAAAAGACTTAGTCTAATTGCCCTTTTATTTATTTCTCTTAATTCCTATTCTCAATCCAAAGAGGAAGTTTTAAATATTATGCACCAATCTGCAGATTATTTTCAATCTCTATGGCCAGATACCGGTATGGATATTCCCGGACCAGATCGAGTGCGTCCTTCCAATATCTGGACAAGGGCTGTTTACTATGAAGGCTTAATGGAATTATATAAGATTGATCCACAAGAGAAGGATTTGAAATACATAATGGATTGGGCGGAAAATCATCAATGGAATATGCGGAATGGTTTAGGAACCCGAAACGGAGATGACCAGGCTTGTGGACAAATTTATTTAGATCTTTATAAAATGTATAAAGAACCCAAAATGATGGCGAATATCAAGGAAAATATTGATAGGATGGTCGCTTCAGATAAGATAAATGATTGGACCTGGGTAGATCTTTTTCAAATGGCCATGCCAGTCTATGCCAGATTAGCCAATATTACAGGAGATAAACAGTATTTGAATCGTATGCATGAAATGTATGCCTATACCAAAAATATTCATGGAGGAGGTCTTTATGATAAAGAGGAGGCTCTTTGGTTTAGAGATAAAGATTTTACACTTCCTTATTTAGAACCCAATGGAGAAAAATGCTTTTGGTCGAGAGGAAACGGGTGGACAATTGCTGCCCTTGTTCGAGTTCTAGAGCAAATGGATAAAAAAGATCCTTTTAGAAAAGAATATGAAAAAGATTTAGTGGCAATGTCTAAAGCCTTAGTGAAGGTACAAAGAGAAGATGGTTTTTGGAATACTAGTTTAAAAGATCCGAATAATTATGGTGGTCCAGAATTAACGGGTACTTCTCTTTTTGTTTATGGTTTAGCTTATGGATTGAATAATGGTCTATTAAAAGGAAAGGAATTTGAAAATGCCTTAAATAAAGGATGGGAAGCTATGGCTTCTTCTATCCATCCAAATGGATTTTTGGGCTATATTCAAGGAACAGGTAAGCAACCTTCGGACTCTCAGCCAACAGGATTTAATAATATTCCAAATTTTGTGGATTTTGGTCCGGGTTG
>CAZVFE010000081.1:0-6745 GCA_964626405.1 uncultured Cytophagales bacterium
GGCATTCTTTTGTCTCCAAATTTTTAGAGTAAGATTTAAATTTCCTTCCATGATGCTTATTTATATGATCTTTGAGCGATTTTAATGTTTTCGTATACTAAGTCTTCTTTGTTTAAATCAAATTTAGACTCACCTTTATATTCCCAAGCAGCAACATAGGAGAAGTTTTTGTCATCTCTTAATGCCTCTCCATCTTCTGTTTGGTATTCTTCCCTAAAATGTCCTCCGCAACTTTCATTTCTGTTAAGAGCATCGATACACATTAGTTCTCCTAATTCTAGGAAATCAGCAACTCTTCCTGCTTTTTCTAATTCCGGATTTAGATTATCCATTTCTCCAGGAATTCGTACATCAGACCAGAATTCTTTTCTTAATTCTTGAATTTCTGCAATTGCTTCTTTTAATCCTTTTTCATTACGGGCCATTCCGCATTTATCCCACATGATTTTTCCTAATTTCTTATGGAAATAATCGACTGATTTGGTTCCTTTAATATTCATTAATTTTTCCAAAGTCTGTCTTACTTCTTCCTCAGATTTTTTAAATTCTTCATGATCAGTTGGAATTGCTGGTGTGCGAATTTCAGAGGCTAAATAGGACCCAATTGTATATGGAATAACAAAATAACCATCTGCAAGACCTTGCATCAATGCAGACGCTCCTAATCTATTTGCACCATGGTCTGAGAAATTAGCTTCCCCTAAGGCAAATAAACCTGGAACTGTCGTCATTAAATTATAATCTACCCAAAGTCCACCCATAGTATAGTGAACAGCCGGATAAATTCTCATTGGCGTTTCGTAAGGGTCTTCGCCAGTGATTTGTTTATACATATCGAATAAGTTGCCATATTTTTCTTTTACAACAGCCTTACCCAATGCTTTAATTTCTTCTTCTGAAGGGTTGTGAATATTTTTCTTGTGGGCCTCTGCTTCTCCATAACGAATAATTGCAGATGCATAATCTAAATA
Organism: uncultured Cytophagales bacterium; assembly: GCA_964626405.1. Lineage (GTDB taxonomy): Bacteria > Bacteroidota > Bacteroidia > Cytophagales > Spirosomataceae > CAZVFE01. Next base: position 972 of record CAZVFE010000081.1, read on the forward strand.
AACAGCCATTTTAGATGAACCTACGCCATATCCTGCATCGCATCTTTCTTTTGCTGCACGCGAGGCAATATCCCTTGGCACTAAATTACCAAAAGCAGGATATCTTCTTTCTAAATAATAATCTCTTTCATCTTCTGGAATGTCATTCGGTCTTCTTTTATCATCTTTCGCCTTAGGAACCCAGATTCTACCATCATTTCTTAGAGATTCTGACATCAATGTTAATTTTGATTGATGATCTCCTGAAACTGGAATACAGGTAGGGTGAATTTGAGTAAAACATGGGTTAGCAAAGAAAGCACCTTTTTTATGAGCCTTCCAAGCAGCAGTTACATTCGACCCCATAGCATTCGTTGAAAGATAGAACACGTTTCCGTATCCTCCTGAAGCTAATAAAACAGCATGACCAAAATGTCTTTCTAATTCTCCGGTTACTAAGTTTCTAGCAATGATTCCTCTTGCTTTTCCGTCGATAACTACCACCTCTTGCATTTCATGACGTGCAAACATTTGGACCTTACCAGCACCAATCTGACGCTCTAATGCAGAATATGCACCTAATAATAATTGCTGTCCTGTTTGGCCAGCGGCATAAAATGTTCTTTGAACCTGAACCCCACCGAAAGAGCGATTGGAAAGTAAACCTCCATATTCTCTTGCGAACGGAACACCTTGTGCAACACATTGGTCAATAATATTTCCAGAAACCTCCGCTAATCGATGCACATTTGCTTCTCTAGAGCGGTAATCTCCTCCTTTTACGGTATCGTAAAATAAACGATAGATGGAATCCCCATCGTTTTGATAGTTTTTTGCTGCATTAATACCACCTTGAGCAGCAATTGAGTGTGCCCTTCTTGGTGAATCTTGGAAACAAAATACCTTAACTTTATATCCTAATTCAGCTAAAGTAGCAGCAGCGGAGGCTCCGGCAAGTCCGGTTCCCACTACAATTACTTCTAAATTTCTTTTATTGGCTGGATTTACCAAAGGAACCGATGAACGATATTTTGTCCACTTTTCCGATATTGCTCCTTCAGGAATTTTCGAATCTAACTTTGTCATATCTATATTTGGCTGTAGGATTATTTAACTAGGTCTAAATGCATTGCAATTGGCATAGCCGCAAATACAATGGAAACTAAAATGGAATAAATATAACCAATGGTTTTAACCAAAGGAGTATAATGCGGGTGATTCCAACCTAAGGTCTGGAATGCACTCTGAAAACCATGCATAAGGTGATATGCCAAAGAAATACATCCTAAAACATAAATACCTACGGCTAATGGATTTTGAAATACCATTTGCATTTCCTGAAATAAGGTATGCTCTTCATTAATTCCACCTGAAATTCTTGAAACATACCAAAAATCCCTTAAATGCACGATTAAAAATAATAAAAGTAAAGAACCAAGTAAACCCATTGAACGAGAATACCAAGTGCTATTAGAGGCACCATCTACCATTGCATACGCAACAGGTCTTTTCTTTTTGTTTTTTAACCATAATTGCAAACCATTGTAAATATGGAGCAATAAACCAAGGAATAAAACGATTTCCATGGTACGAATTAAAGGATTCGTCGCCATAAATTCTGCAGCTTCATTAAATGTCTCACCCCCATCATTCGCAAAAATTGCTGCATTAATGGCACAATGGACAATTAAAAAGGTGATTAAAAATATCCCAGTAATAGACATTATTAATTTCTTGCCTAGGGATGAATTTAGAAAAGCGGATAGCCAATTCATTTTTTATCTAATTAGTTTTTCTTTAAAAGATTCACGGATTGCAAAACTACTACTCAAATTTTAGTCTATCAAATTTCTGACTAAAAAAACATAAAATTTTATTTTTTACGTTTGATTTATTAACTTCCCATTTACCAAAAATGTTTTATGCCACGTAGTAAAAAATATATTCATCTTTTTTTGACTATTTTCTTTTTGGTTCTTTGCCAATTTGCTTTTGGTTCCCATCTAAAAGGAGGTGAAATTTCTATTAAAAGAATTTCGAAAGAAACACTTACCTATCAATTTACTTTAATTACCTATACAGAAAATAATCGGGCAAATGATGAGCAAAATGAGGTAAACTTTTGCTTTGGCGATGGCTCAGGAATTTTTAAAGCGCCCCGTATCGGGCAACCAGTTGATATAGGCAATGGTACTTTAAGAAATGTTTATAAAATAGAATATACCTACCCTGCAAATGCCTTATCTTATAAAGTTTCCGTTGCCATTCCAAATAGAAATGCTGGTGTAAGAAATATTTCAAGTTCAGATTCCGTTCCCTTTTATGTAGAAACCGTATTTTCTACCAATTCAGGATTAGGACTAAATAATACCCCAATTTTTTTAAATCCAGCTGTGGACCTGACTGCCCAAGTTGGACAATTATTTATTCACAATCCAAATGCGATTGATTTTGAAGGGGATAGCTTAGCCTATAGACTTTCTGTTTCAAAATATGGTAATCAAGATAAATGTGGAGATGCAAATAGAGGTATGATTGCCCCTGGGTTTGTCCAACCAAATGAGGTTTCTTCTACACCCTCTTCTTTTACTATTGACCCATTGAATGGTGATGTTAAATGGGATGTTCCTCAAGAAGTAGGTAGATACAATTTGGCATTTATTGTAGAAGAATGGAGAAATGGTTTGAAAATTTCAGAAACTGTACGTGATATGCAAGTGGAGGTTCAGGATGCGAATAATAACAGACCCCTATTAACAGCGCCAGAGGATATTTGCGTTACCGCAGGGGATTTTATACGAAAAGTAATTAGTGCGGAAGATCAACCTTCTTCAGATGGGGCACGAATAGATCCGATAGATTTAATTAGTACATCAAATATTTATGAAAATGGAGGGGCAGGTTATATTAAACCTCCTTATGCTGCTTTCACTAATAAATATAATGTAGTTAGTCCTGCAAGTACTGAATTTACTTGGCAAACTAGTTGTGATCATATTCGAAAAGTACCTTATGATGTGTTATTTAAAGTCGTAGATAATCCACCCCCAAATGTTTCTTTGGCAGGCTTGGTTGATTCAAAAATATGGCATATAAAAGTTGTGGCTCCTGCTCCAACTGGTTTCAAAACAAAAGTATTAGGTCCAAATGCCGGAGTAGAAATATCTTGGGATCCCTATACTTGTAATTTATTGAACCCGAAAATGCTAATTTATCGAAAAAAAGGAGATTGTGAAGAGATTATTCAAGACCCTTGTACGGTTGGAGTAGTGCCAGATGGATATATTAAGGTTGCAGAAATCAATATATCAGACGGAAAATATATTGATACAAAAGGTTTAGAGAAAAATAATAATTATGTTTATGTTGGTCTGATCAAATTTACCAATTCTTCAGCTGTAATAGATTATACCCCACTTACCAATACCTCTTGTTCTTTAATACCAACAATTGCACCTTTAATGACAAATGTTTCTGTTCAGAAAACCGATAAATTGAATGGAGAAAATTTGGTAAGATGGTCAATTCCAAAAAACTTTGACCAAAATCTAATACCTGGTCCGTATTATTATGAGGTATTGAGGGCGATTGGAGTATCAAATCCAAATTTTGAATCTATATCAGATTTATTGCCTGCCAACCTTTCAGGTGCTCTAGATGATACAACTTTTATCGACCAAGGAATTAATACTTTTGATAAAGTAAACTACTATAAAGTGAATTTTTATAATACTGTTGATGGAGAAAAATCCTTGGTAGATGTTTCTGCAGAAGCAAGAAATGTATTTTTAATCGGTAAAACTACCACCAGCTCGGTTGCCCTGAATTGGTTTACTGATACCCCATGGTCAAATGAATTTCAAGTTCATAAGGTTTATAGGGAAACCGAAGCAGGCTCAGGTCAATTTGATAAAATTGCAGATGTTTCGGTAGGTAATGCATCTACATTTAAATTTACCGATACCAATTTAATAGCAGATTCAACTTATTGTTATTTTGTTGAGACCGCCGGAAAATATGGAGAAGGTTATCCACAGTTTTTATTAGAAAATGCTTCTCAAATTGTATGTTTCAAAACGGTAAATGGAGGAAATGGAGGGAATGATGGTGGACTTGATGGTGGTGGTGGAGGCAATACACTAGACCCTTGTACCCCAAATTTAATTTCCGTTGAAACAGATTGCGGGAGAATAAATCAAAATGGTTCCTGCGATATTACATCCTTTACCAATAGCTTAAACTGGAGTTTACAAAAACTTGAAACCTGCGACACCAATATTGTTAACTATAAAATTTTCTATGCAAATAATGATAGTACAGGTTTTAATTTGATTAATACAGTCGACTCCAGGTTATACAATCATCAAAAATCAGATGAAATTCAAGGCTGTTATTATATTCAAGCTGTATCAAGTAATGGAAAAACAAGCCCGAATTCAAATAAAATTTGTGTAGAAAATTGCCCTAATTTTGATCTTCCAAATGTTTTTAGTCCGAATAATGATGGTTTAAATGATCGCTTCCTACCTTTACGCTGCCCTCTTTTTGTAGATACTATTCAAGCTAAAATTGTAGACCGTTACGGACAAATTGTTTATGAATATGACGGTAATATATCCGGTTTTGGTTGGGATGGAACAAATTTAAAGGGGAATATTCTGCCAGCTGAAACCTATTACTATCAGGTAGAGGTTTTATTTAGAAATTCTGGAAGCGGAAATCAAAATAAATCTTTAAAAGGTTGGGTTGAATTAATTAAATAAGGGTAAATTTGTAATAAAATTTAGGTTTTTAATTAATTTATTGAAATTATGGTAGGATATGTTTTTCCAGGACAAGGTTCTCAGTTTCCTGGTATGGCTAAAGATTTATATGAAAATCATGAATTTGCAAAGTCTTTTTTTGCAGAAGCAAATGAAATATTAGGATTTGATATCGCTCAAATTATGTTTGAGGGAACGCAGGAAGAATTGACTCAAACGAAAGTAACTCAGCCAGCAATTTATTTACATTCAGTTTTGATTTCTCAATTAATGGATGGATTTAAACCAGATATGGTTGCAGGACATTCCTTGGGAGAATTCTCAGCATTAGTTGCAGCAGGATCATTATCTTGGCAAGATGGTTTAAAATTGGTTTCTAAAAGAGCCATGGCTATGCAAAAAGCCTGTGAACTTTCTAAATCTACCATGGCAGCTGTTTTAGGTTTAGAAGACCAAGTAATTATAGATATCTGTAATAATTCTAATGGAGAGGTTGTTGCCGCAAACTTTAATTGTCCCGGACAAGTCGTAATTTCTGGATCGGTTGAAGGAATAGAAAAAGTAGGAGCGGAACTTTCTGCTGCTGGTGCAAAAAGAGTATTACCCTTACCAGTTGGTGGGGCCTTTCATTCTCCCTTTATGGAACCAGCCCGACTAGAATTAGCAGCGGCCATCGAAGCAACTGAAATTAAGGCACCAGTCTGTCCGATTGTTCAAAATGTTGTTGCTAAACCAGTTACAGATCCTTCAGAAATCAAAGCAAATTTAATTGCCCAATTAACAGGCGCTGTTAAATGGACCCAGTCTGTTGAAGCAATGCTAAATGCGGGAGTGAATGAATTTGTAGAATGTGGCCCTGGTAAAGTTCTACAAGGATTAGTGAAGAAAATTGATCGTGAAGTGGCTACTAAATCCGCAGAAATTTCAGATTTATAATATTTTTTTTCAATTCATATTTGAATTAAAAAATACTTGTCGTATTTTTGCATTCGATTTTGACCTATGGTGTAATGGTAACACATCTGATTTTGG
>CAZVFE010000082.1:0-6584 GCA_964626405.1 uncultured Cytophagales bacterium
TCAATTATTCCTTATAAAATACCCATTTTGCTATTTCCTTGAAGGTTACTTTCTTTCCATACATTAAAATACCTACTCGGTAAATCTTTGCAGATAATTTCGTCATGAAATATACACCAACAAGCATAAGCGACATAGATAGACCCAATTGCCAAAGAGGAAAATCAAATGATAAACGAGAGACCATATCCACTGGCGCTGTAAATGGAATAATAGAAGACCAAAAGGCGATTTGTCCGTTCGGCTCCATAATAACCGCATTAGCAAACATCATGGAAAGAATAATGGGCAATAAAACAATTAAAACAAATTGCTGAGCCTCTTGGGGCGTTTCAACAGCAGAACCTATGGCAGCATATAAACCTGCATATAATAAATATCCTGTTAAAAAATAAAAGATAAATCCACCAACCATTAAAGGGATATTCATATCCTTAAACCCATCGAAAATATCGTCTGGATTAATTTCTGACTGAACCTGTTGTTCTCCAGACTGCATTTGAATCTCCTGTGCTTGTTTTTCAAAATAAGTCTTTGCCCCTTTCACAATTCCAAAGCTCAATAAAATCCATAATGCTAATTGTGAGAGCCCTACCAAACCTATACCGATAATCTTACCCATTAATAGCTGAAAAGGTTTCACAGAGGAAATGATAACTTCTACAATTCGATTCCCTTTCTCCTCAATTACCCCCATCATAACCTGTTGTCCGTATAAAATAATCATGATGTACAAAAACAATCCCATTCCCAAAGAAAGGACAAAAGAGATTGTACTATTTGAGCTTTTTTCACCTCCGTCTTCAGATATTTTTTTAACAGAAGAAGTTATATTTACCTGAGTATCCTCATAGACCTTGGAATCTATACCCGCTTGCTTCAATAATTCAGATCGAACTTTTCGTTCAAGTATATTATTTACTGAATTCTCAAATCCCATCCCTTTATCTTCCTTGGTATAAATTTCCACAGAAGAAGGATTTTCCAAGATATCTTCATGGATAATTACCAAACTATTTAAATCATTTTTAAAGAAAAAATCCTTATAGTCCTCCTCGGGCTTAGTGATAATATCATATATATTAGAATCTTCATTAAAATCATCTTTAACAAATAAGCCACTTTCATCTATGACAGCCACTTGTTCCTTTTCAGCATCGCGAGTAGCTAACCAAATTGGTACAATATAAATGGCTGAAATAAGGACAGGCGCTAAGAAAGTAGATATCCAAAATGATTTCTTTTGAATTTTAGTTTTATATTCTCTTTCTATTATTAGTAAAATCTTATGCATATTTTAAAAATTTATAAATTAAAGTTCTTGAGCTACTCGAATAAAAATCTCATTAAAACTTGGGATTTTTTCTTTAAAGGAGATTAAATTAAGATGTCCAATTAAATATTTCAGAACTTGATTATTACTCACACCCTCCTTAATCAATAAACTAATCTCTTGATTTTTAAAATCATTTATTGTTTGCTTTGAAACAATTTCAAATAATTCATCCTGTGGGAGAAAATCCCCCTCAAATTCAACAATGTATTCTCGCGTTTTATATTGATTTAATATATCAATCTTATTTCCTTGAAGTACAATTTGAGAATGATTAATCATGGCAATTTCATCACATAGTTCTTCCACAGATTCCATTCTATGAGTTGAAAATATGATGGTAGCCCCATTTTCTTTCAGCTCCAAAATTTCGTCCTTCAATAAATTGGCATTTATCGGATCAAAGCCAGAAAATGGTTCATCTAAAATAACTAATTTAGGCTTATGGACAATCGTTGCGATAAACTGGGCTTTTTGCTGCATTCCTTTGGATAATTCCTCAACAGGTTTATTCCACCAATCTTGAATACCGAATTTAATAAAGTATTTTTTCAGCTCTTCCATCGCCTCATTTTTACTCATCCCCTTCAACTCTGCTAAATAGAGTAAATGCTCCCCTACTTTCATTTTTTTATACAAGCCCCTCTCCTCGGGCAAATACCCAATCATAGAAATATGACTTGAATTTAAACGTTCTCCATTGAGTAAAATCACCCCTTCGTCTGGTGCGGTAATTTGATTAATAATTCGAATTAAAGAAGTCTTTCCAGCGCCATTAGGACCTAATAAACCAAAAATACTTCCTGAAGGAATTATTAAATTAATTTGATTTAAAGCTTGATGATTTTGGTAAGATTTACTAAGGTTTTTAATTTCAATTACCATTTTTTATATTTTTGATGAATATATAAAAATATAAAAAAATATATTTCATATTAAATAAAATAGACCAATGGAATATTAAATATTTAAATGGTTAGTTCTTATTTCAACAATTTCGAGACGAAATCCCAGGAAATCACACCAATACTAACAGAAACATTGATGGAATGTTTAACACCGAATTGTGGGATTTCAATTACCTTTTCAGATGCCTCTAAAAATTCATCATTCACTCCAAAAACTTCATTTCCAAAAACAAAGGCATAAGATTGGTTTTCCTCTATTTTAAATTTTTCTAATGAGATAGAATTATGGGTTTGTTCTACTGAAATAATTTGGAAATTCTTCGAATTTAAATATTCAATTGCCTCAAGATTCGTATTGAAATATTTCCATGATACAGAATCATCCGCACCAAGAGCCGTTTTTGCAATTTCTCTATGCGGCGGTTTTGCTGTAATTCCGACTAAGATGATTTCCTGACAATTAAAGGCATCCCCTGTTCGAAAGGCTGAACCAACATTATTCATGGAACGAATATTGTCCAAAACCAAGACATAAGGAAATTTGGGTGAATCTTTGGCTAATTCCAAATCCATTCTCTCCAATTCTTCCATTGTCTTTTTTCTAAACTCCATATTTCCCTAATTTAATTCCCAAATTCTTAAATGATTGAATTTTGTTATCCCTCCTTTTGAATATAAAAATATATTCTCACTTTCTTCCAACGGAAATCTTAAGGATGAAATAGACACTTGTCCGTTTTGTCCTAATACCTCAATAGTAGATTTATCAACTAAAATAATAATATCTCTGGTTTCTTTTGGATGAATTGGGGCGCCATCCAAACTTGGGAAGTTTTCGTCTATTATTTTACCAGAATTTCTCCTATCTACTAATAATAAGGATTTATTCTCATCTACATAGATCTTCGTAAATTCATTTTGGTTCTTTTTTCCTTGAATTAAAAATCCCCATTCAGATGCAGGAGAATCAGGCGCTATGATTTGGATAGCATAGGTTTTATCAGCTAGGAATTTTAAACCATTTAATTTATTCATCTTTTTTACCGATTTACCTTTTAGTTCAAAATCTGGCGCTTGATTGATAAAATTAGGATAAAAAGATTGCTTTAACTTATAACCCTGATTGGTTTCTACTAGGCTCAATTTTCTTGGAAAAGACATTTGCCCATTCCAAGGAAAACTAGGCATAAATTTGGCATATTTCCAATTATCAAACCAACCTAACCAAAGATTTTCAGAACCATTAAATGGAATGGCAGCATAAAAATCTTTCCCAAAATCAACATAATTCACAGGATTCGATTTTTTATCTTTGATGAAATTTTTTCCATCGAATTCACCAACGAAATATTGCATGCCCACAAAATCTGGATATGGCCCCTCAGAGGAGATTGTCAGTACCCATTTTTTCTTTTCCTTTTTTCCTTCTATTGGAAGGAGACTCAAGGCAGGACATTCCCAAATCATATTGACGTTTCCTTGGTTTTTAAAATCACTTAACCAATTCCAATCGATTAAATTTTTTGAACCATAAAATTGAATAGTAAATTCATGTGGTTTGGCTACTGCCATGATAAATTGATTTGAATCTTCATGCCAAAATACATTTGGATCCCGAAAATCCTTATAATCTATATTTAAAACAGGATTATTGGTGTATTTCGTCCAACTAAGTCCATCATCGTTTGAATAGGCAATATGTTGTTCTTCCCTTGTATAGGGAAAATCAGCAGTATAAATCGCCACTAATAAATCCTTTGTGGGATCACCTAAGCCAGAGGCATGATTTTTATCCCAAACAACAGAACCTGAAAAAATGAATTCATCTCCATTCGGAATAGCTATAGGCAATTCTTCCCAATGCACTAAATCAGTCGATTTAGCATGTCCCCAACTCATATTTCCCCATTGAAAACCTTTTGGATTATGCTGAAAAAATAGATGATATTCTCCTTTATAAAAAATTAAACCATTTGGATCGTTTGTCCAATTTTTCTTCGGTGTAAAATGTATTTTCGGTCTCCAATTTTTCGTCTCAGTTGAATCTTGGGCAAAATTTTGGAATCCAAAAAAAAGACAAAAAATAAATAATATGTTTTTCATAGTTCAATATTTCTAAATAATTGAAATTGAAGGGACTCATGATTAAGTTCTAAATAGGCAGCATTTTGACGATTTTCCATTATCCAATCGCCTAAATTATAATATTTTATCCCTTGTCCACAATCATAATCTATAAGGGCATGACGATGTCCGAAAATATAGGTTTGAATGGAAGGATTTGTCTGGATGGAATGACGAATATATTTAATAATATAATCTTGTTCTGGATCAAATTTTTCCCAATAGGAATTGGCTTTAATGCGGGAGTATTTCCGGGTATTCGACCAATAATGTGCTAATTTAATACCTAAATCAGGATGAAGTAATTTAAAGAATCCTTGTGCTATTTTGCTTAGGTAAATAGCCCGAAGAATTTTAAAACTTGGATAATCAAAGCCCAAACCATCTCCATGTCCCACCTGAATGATATGATTTTTACCATCCATCTGGATAGTAAAATTTTCAGGTTTATGATATATTTTAATTTTCATTTCGGACGAAAGATAATCTTTCAACCAAAGGTCATGATTTCCAACAAAAAAATGGATATGAATTCCTTTATCTGCTAATTCTGCCAATTTCCCTAGAAAACGAATGAATCCTTTAGGCACAACCTTATCGTATTCAAACCAAAAGTCGAACGCATCTCCTAGAATAAAAAGGTGACTGGTATGGTCTTGAATAGAAGAAAGCCAAGAAACGATTTTTTTCTCATTTTCTTGGCTTTGGATATAGGAAGGGGAACCCAAATGAAAATCGGATACGAAATAAATGGATTTCCCTTGTTCAAGACTTATATTTTCCATTTAAGGAGTTATTTAAGATTCAATGGAAGAGTCTGGATTGGATTTTTCCTCAACCACTTCTTCCAAATTCTCATCTGCAATTATACCATTTTCTGGGGCGTTTTTACTATCTTCAGATGCTTTTTTTTCTGCCTTTTGAGCATCTCTTTTCTTTTCTGTTTCTCCAGAAATATATTCTTGATAGGAAGTTAATTGCGCAAATGGTCTAGCTCCAACAATTTTTTCCAAATCACTTTGGAATAAAACTTCTTTCTCCAATAAGGCTTCTGCCAACTTGGTTAATTCTTGAATTTTATCCTTTAATAATTGTTTGGTACGTTCGTAAGCCTCGGCAATTATCTTTCTTACTTCTTCATCAATTTCACGAGCGGTTTGCTCTGAATAAGGCTTATTGAATTGATATTCATTTCCTTTGGAATCATAATAAGAAATATTCCCTAATTTTTCATTCATACCATAAACAGTTACCATAGAATAAGCCAATTTGGTAATTCGTTCTAGGTCATTTTGTGCACCTGTGGAGATCTTTTGGAAGATGATTTCTTCTGCAGCTCTACCGCCAAGGGTTACGCACATTTCATCCATTAATTGTTCTGTTCTATACAAGAATTGTTCTTTTGGAAGGTATTGTGCATATCCTAATGCAGCAACGCCTCTTGGAACGATAGAAACTTTTACCAAAGGATTTGCATGCTCTAAGAACCAACCAGCTATAGCATGGCCTGCCTCATGGAAAGCAACGATTTTCTTTTCCTCTGGAGAAATCAATTTATTTTTCTTTTCCAGACCACCAATTACACGATCCATTGCTTCCTGGAAATCATTCATTTCTACGGCTTCTTTATTTCTCCTTGCAGCGATTAAGGCAGCTTCATTACATACATTGGCAATTTCAGCTCCTGCAAAACCAGGGGTCTGTGCCGCTAATTCCTTTGGATCAATATCCTTCGCTAATTTCAATGGTTTTAAATGTACCTTGAAAATAGCCTCTCTACCAATGATATCCGGTTTATCGATGGAAACTTGACGATCAAATCTACCGGGACGAAGAAGGGCGGAGTCTAGGACATCCGGACGGTTAGTAGCCGCCATAATGATAATACCTGAATCTGTTGCAAAACCATCCATTTCGACTAATAATGAGTTTAATGTATTCTCTCTTTCGTCGTTTCCACCTGGCATAGAGCCTCTTCCACGAGAACGTCCTACTGCATCAATTTCATCAATAAAAATAATACAAGGAGCTTTTTCCTTCGCTTGCTTGAATAAATCTCTAACACGCGCGGCACCAACACCAACAAACATTTCAACGAAATCTGAACCAGATAAAGAGAAAAATGGAACTCCCGCCTCACCCGCTACTGCTTTAGCTAATAGGGTTTTACCTGTTCCCGGAGGACCAACTAATAAAGCCCCTTTTGGAATTTTACCTCC
>CAZVFE010000083.1:0-6410 GCA_964626405.1 uncultured Cytophagales bacterium
TTCACTATTACTAATTTTTTATTATCTTTGTTTCATCAAAAAGGGGTGCCTGAAAATAAGGGCTGAGATTATACCCGTTGAACCTGATGCAGGTAATGCTGCCGAAGGGATTTTGTCTTGTTTCATTTTATTGATAAAATCACAACGCCTTTTTGATCGTAATAAATGTTTTACTTAAACTAAAAGTACGATGAAAAGTAGTATTAAAATTTTGTCTTTTGTGATGGGAATTGCGTTTTCTGCCCATTCACAGAATCTTTCGATTCAATCAAGCGTGTATGACCAAGAGGATAATCAAGCTCTTTGGGGAACAAATGTTCAAGTTATTGGAACTTCAAAAGGAACGATCACCGACAAAAATGGTGATTTTAAACTTTCGGGGTTAAATCCTACCGACAGTCTTTCGATTCATTTTATTGGATATGAAACTATTCAAATTTTAGCAAGAGAATTACCTGCAAAAATTGGTTTGGCTAAACAAACAATTTTGAATGATGAGGTTGTGGTAAATGCTTTAATGGCGAATAATTTTTCACCTATGGCATTTACCAATATTGGAAAGGCCCAAATTCAAAAATTAAATTTAGGACAGGATATTCCTCTTTTATTGAATTTTCTTCCATCCATGGTGACAACCTCTGATGCAGGTGCAGGAATTGGTTATACGGGTTTAAGAATTAGAGGTACCGATGCCACAAGAATCAATGTAACGATTAATGGTATTCCTTTAAATGATTCTGAATCGCAAGGTTTATATTGGGTAAATATGCCAGATATGGCCAGTTCGGTTTCAAATATCCAGGTGCAAAGAGGGGTAGGTACTTCTACCAATGGGGCATCTGCGTTTGGCGGTTCCGTTCATGTAAATACCAATAATTATGAGCCTGAACCTTATGCCCAAATTGCTAGTTCTGGCGGTTCTTTTGGCACAATAAAAAATACTTTAAAATTAGGAACGGGTTTATTTGCCAAAAAATTCACTTTTGATCTTCGCCTATCTAAAATTAATTCAGATGGTTATATCGATCGGGCAAGTTCAGATTTAAAATCCTTGTATTCAACCTTAGGATATTTTGGAAAAAAATCAATAATCCGATTAAATTACTTTACCGGTAAAGAAATAACCTACCAGTCGTGGTATGGCACCCCCGAAGCTAGAGTGAATAATGATATAGAGGGTATGATTGCCTTTATCACTAGAAATCCACTTTCAGAAGCAGAAACAAAGAATTTATTTGAATCTGGTAGAACCTATAATTTTTATACTTATGAAAATCAGGTGGATAATTATGCTCAAGATCATTATCAATTACTTACTCACCATGATTTAGGGAAGAATTGGGATATGGATCTGAATTTCCATTATACCTATGGAAGAGGATACTACGAAGAATTTAAAAATTATCCAAACCTAAGCTTGTATGGAATTTATTCTAAAATTTTTGTTGAAAATTTAGTCAGACGAAAATGGTTGGATAATGATTTTTATGGTACAACTTATAATTTTCATTACGATAATAAAAAAGGGTTTGATTGGGTTATCGGAGGGGCTTGGAATAAATATGTGGGTAGACATTTTGGAAGAATCATTGCCCCTGAGGTCATTCAAGGAATAGAATGGTATCGTTCTTTATCTCATAAAAGAGATTTTAACCTTTATTCAAAAATGAATTTAGCTTTAAATGATAAATTATCAGGATTTTTGGATCTTCAAGCGAGGTTAATCACTTATTCAACAAAAGGAACAAAGGATTATCAAATTCCAATGGACATAAATGAAACCTTCTCCTTTTTTAATCCGAAGTTTGGTTTAAATTATCAGGTTGGTGAATCTTCCAAATTATATGGATCTTTTGCTCGGGGGGCCAAAGAACCAAGCAGAAATGATTTTGTGGATAATTTGAACAAGGCTCCAAAGCCTGAGAAATTATCCGATATAGAATTTGGATTTGAAGGAAACGGAAAAGGTTATACTTTCCAAGCAAATGCTTATTGGATGAATTATACCGATCAATTGGTTTTAACTGGTAGATTGAATAATGTAGGAGAGCCAATTCGTGAAAATGTAGCAAAATCCTATCGAATGGGCTTGGAATTAGTAGGTGGACTAAAATTAGCAAATAATTTAACATGGCAGGGGAATTTGACATTATCCAGAAATAAAGTTCAGGATTATACGGAAATCGTATTTGATTATGGGGCCAATCAAGAGGTTTCAATATCGCATACCAATACAGATATCGCCTATTCACCTAATATTATTGGAGGAAGCCAGATTAAATACCTATTAAGAAATTGGGAGATAAACCTCAATACGAAATACGTTGGTGCCCAATATTTAGATAATACTTCAAGTTCCAATAGAAAGATGTCTGCCTATTGGACTCAAGATATCTTAATTCAAAAAACAATTCCTGCTAAATGGGCAAAGGATTTAAAATTGAATTTATTAGTTAATAATGTCTTCAATCGTTTATATAGTTCGAATGGATATACTTGGGGATATATTTATGAGGGAAGAGTGATTGAAAACTTCTTATATCCCCAAGCTGGGATTAATTTCTTAGCTGGATTAAATCTGAGAATTTAAAGTGACATAATATCTTTAAAGCGAATGGATTGCCTTCTAGATATTTCTATTTTTTCTTCTTTGGGGCCTGTGAGGGTTACTTGCAGGCCACCAGAGAACCAAGGTTCAATTTTATCAATATATTGAAGATTTATGATATGTTTTCTATTCGCTCTAAAGAATGATTTAGGGTCTAATTTATCTTCCAAAGCATTTAAAGATTTTAGGATAAGGGGTTTTTGATCATCAAAATACAGGCGAACATAATTTCCCAAAGACTCAAATAAACGTACTTTTTCCAATTTTACGAACCAGCATTTTTCTCCATCCTTCACAAATATTTGATCCGTAATTTTAAGAAATTTAGGATCAACATCATTTGAACCAATTGCTTTTTCTTTTTCTTTTGTTTTTTCAAGTTTATTAATTGCCTCAGAAAGCCTTCCTAGTTCAATGGGTTTTAATAAATAATCGAGGGCATTTACCTCAAAAGCCTTTAAGGCATATTCATCATAAGCAGTTGTGAAAATTACATGAGGCATTGCTCCATCAAATTCCTCCAAAAATTCAAAACCGGTTTTTTCTGGCATTTGAATATCAAGGAAAATAACATCTGGTTGATGTTCCTCTACTAAAGTTTGGGCTTCAATAGCATTGTTCGATTCTGCAATTACTTCAATAGTTGGAAAATTTTCCAATAATCTTTTTAACTCATTGCGGGCTAGTCGTTCGTCGTCTACAATTAATGCTTTCATAATCAACTAATATATTTAAATTTTACTGTGGCAAGTACATTATTTTTGTTGAATGGTTCCAAATTCAATTGAGCGGTAGAACCGAATATTAATTCTAATCGTTGTTTTGTAATATCTGTTCCAAAACCAGATTCTGGATTTTCCAAACCTACTAATTTTCCGGGATTTATTACCTTAATCAAAATGAATTCATCAATTTTTTGAATGGAAATCGTAATTTTTCCACCTTTAATAGTTTTGGAAATTCCATGTTTAATTGAATTTTCAACCAAAGTCTGCAGAATCATGGGCGGAATTAATCCGTTTTTTGTTTCATCCGAAATATCAAATTCCCATTCCAACCTTTCTTCATACCGAATTTTTTCAAGGGCTAGATAATCTTTCACAGTTTCAATTTCTTCCTTTATAGGAATGAGATTTTGTCTATCTGCGAGTAGGGAGTTGCGAAGGAGTTTGGAAAGTTTGGTAATAGCTGATTCGGCTTTTTCCGGACTTTCATGGATTAGGCTTCTAATTCCGTTTAGGGCATTAAAGACAAAATGAGGGTTCATTTGTGTTCGAAGCATTTTTCCCTCCGTGGCACGGATTGTCATTTCTAGGTTTTGGTTTTTCATCTGCATTTCAGCTTTTTTATTTGAATATTGGTAGATAAAATAAATTAGCTGCCAAATTGCGATGGGTTTACTAAAATCTAGAATGACTTGTAAAAAAGTAAAGGTGCTGATATTGATTGAATAACTCTCCTCCAAAATTAGAGCATCAATTGGGAGGTTAATCATCGTGAAAATAAAGGACAATAATACGAGGGAAAGAATTTCGTAAGGGATGAGTTTTTTTAAGGGAAATTCTTGCCAAGACTGTTTATTATAGATAATTCTATAGGAATGGGTTAGAAATATACCGAGAATAATATTGAAAATTCCCGAAAATAGCCATTCTATTCTCCATCCAAAATTTTGCGTATAGACAAGCGTCTCATTTAATGACCAAAGCGTCCAACCCAAAATTTGAAATAACCAATACATCTTATATGCTATCTTTTAAATTTTTCAAATGTTCAATATTGCATTCATCCATAATTTCAATAGAATTTTTATCATAGTCAAAAACTAAATGATAAAGGCATAGATTTTGGTGACGAAATTTGTCCATTTCATGGAGGGGGCAATTTGTCAATAGGGTCAATAAAATTCGTATGGCTCTACCGTGCATAGCCATTAAAATATTTTCTTCGTCTCGTCTAGAAAAAATAATGTCTAGCACTGGTTTTTGTCGAGCAATTACATCTTCCGGACTTTCTCCGTCTGCGCATTGGATATGGGTATTGCCATTTCTCCATTCATAAATCAGGTTTTTATAATACCTATTTCCTTCAGAATTAATAATTTGTCCTTCTTTATTTCCCCAGGAGATTTCATTTAGGCCTTCATATTGTTCCCAGGGGATGCCTTTTTCAATGAATTTTTGAACGGATTGGTGGGTTCTTTTTAATTTGGAAGTATAGATTTTATGAATAGGGAGGGAATGATAGGATTCAAAAAATGCTTGGGCTTGTTTTTTTCCTAGTTCGTTTAGATCTGAATCTATTCCACAACCTTGAACGACTCCTTTTCTATTATAATCTGTTTCTCCGTGGCGAATTAAGTATATATTTTTTTTTGATGACATATATTTATTTATTTTTGAGGAATTAGATTTTCCTGAAAGAATAAATTTACAAAATTATGTTTAAAGTTAATCGAAGTATTGAGGAGTTAAATGAATGGTGCAAGGGAAATATGTTGGAACATTTGGGAATTAAATTCCTTGAGGTATGTCCGGAATATTTAAAGGCGAGTATGCCTGTGGATCATCGAACCAAACAGCCATTTGGTTTGTTACATGGTGGAGCATCTGTTGTATTATCTGAAACTTTGGGTTCTGTTGCAACGGCATTTGCGGTGGAGGATTATACGAAGGAGGTTGGAGTAGGAGTAGAGATTAATGCGAATCATTTAAAATCGGTTACTTCTGGAACAGTCATTGGAATTTGCACACCAATAAGGCTAGGGAGGAAGATTCAGGTTTTTGAAACGAAGATTTATAATGAGGAAGAGGAATTGATATGTGTGAGTAGGTTAACCTGTGCAATTGTACCATTGAGGTCATAATATGAATCATTTTAAGGATTTTTCTTTTTCGGAATGGCAGGAGGTTTGGGAGAATAATTTTGGTAATTCTGCCATGGCTTTATGGAAATTGCCCCAGACGGATCAGGTGAATTTTATCATTGATCATCAGGGGGGTAGTGAATTAGACCATAAGAATATCGAACAATTACGTCCTGGTTTTGTAATCGCTGATTTTGAGGGGAAATTAATTTATTTAAATGCGAAAGATTATTATTCTGATCGGATACCCAAGATATCTTTTGAGGGGGGGGAATTCGATGAAGAGGAGGATATAAATGAAAAGAATAGATATTTAAAATTGGTAGAGGAAACGGTTGAGGAGATTTCCAAGGGGAAAATGCAGAAGGTGGTTTTATCTAGAAGGAGGAGACTGTCCTTGGAAAAGGTTCCGATTATGGAGATTTTTAAGCGCCTTGGGAATTTATACCCGGATGCATTTATTTCTGCCTTTACCATACCGGGAGAAGAATCGATTTGGGTTGGATCTAGTCCAGAAATTTTAGTACAACAAAATAAGGAGGGGGTTTTCCGTACGTTTTCTTTGGCAGGTACACAAGTTGCATTGCCGGGGGTTCAGGTGGGGCAGGTATTGTGGGGACAAAAAGAAATTGAGGAGCAGGCCTATGTGAGTCGGTATATTATTGATTGTTTCAAGAAGATTCGTTTGAGGGAATATGCGGAGATAGGTCCAAAAACTGTTTTAGCGGGGAATTTATGGCATTTAAAAACGGAGTATCGGGTTAATACTGAATTATTAAATTATAAGCAATTGGCGAGTACGATGTTAGATTTATTGCATCCTACCTCGGCGGTATGCGGCACGCCCAAGAATTTGGCCAAGGAATGGATTTTAAAAAAAGAGGGGTATGATCGGAAGTACTATACGGGCTATCTTGGTCCGATAAATTTTGATTT
>CAZVFE010000084.1:0-4778 GCA_964626405.1 uncultured Cytophagales bacterium
ACTTTTTTTAATACTACACCTTCATCTTTTGTGACTACGATACAGATAGTTCCGTCTTTGATATGATTCCAATCTTGGATATATTCTCCAAATACCAAACTTCCTGATTCTAGGGGTAACATGGAATCTCCTTTTATTGGGAATACCCGATATTTTTTATCCCTTTCCAGAAAGGGTACTTGAAAAGAAGGAAGCTCTTGGATGAAGTCAATATTATCATAAGAAGAAGTATAGCCCGCTAGCGCTCTCACTGGCACAAATTCAATATTCTCTTCATTGTTTTTATCTACGGTTGTAGCTAAAATTCGTAGTTTATTAGTTGATCCGAAAAATTTCTTTTCTTCTAGGTTTTCTTTTAGTAGTTCGTCTAATTCTACTTGAAAAAACTGTGCTATTTTTATTAAATCAGCATATTTTGGCTCTGCTCTTCCAGATTCATAAGAGCCCAAGGTCGGTTTTTTTATCCCCAATAATTCAGCCAATTTTTCTTGCGAGGTCTTCTCTGTTAACCTTTTGCGTAAAAAACGTAGATTTTGACTAAAAAAAGTATCCATTTTACTTGTTAATTTCGTATTTTTGAATAAAATTTATATTCAAATTAAAATATAAATGCTTAATAAAGATAGGAATTTTATTCATAATTATCAATAATTCAAGTTTTTTATGCAAGATAGGGCAATTGTACACATGGATTTGGATAGTTTCTTCGTATCGGTAGAGCGATTGAAGGATTCGCAATTGGTGGGCAAGCCAGTGATTGTAGGGGGGATGTCTGATCGGGGTGTAGTGGCTGCTTGTAGTTATGAGACTCGGAAATTTGGTGTGCATTCTGCCATGCCGATGAAAATGGCCCGCAGACTTTGTCCGGATGCTATCATCCTCCGTGGAGATTTTGATTCGTATAGTTCCTATTCTAAGCAAGTAACCGAACTGATTACCGAGCGCGCTCCTTTGGTAGAAAAAGCCTCTATTGATGAGTTTTATTTAGATATGACGGGCATGGAGCGGTTTTTTGGTACCTATCAATTTGCTACGGATTTACGTCAACGTATCTTAAAAGAAATTGGTTTAACGATTTCTTTTGGTTTATCTACGAATAAAACGGTTTCAAAGGTAGCCACCAATTTTGTGAAGCCTGCTGGTCAATACCAGGTTTTACGCGGAGAAGAAAAAGCCTTTTTGGCACCCCTGACGGTCAATAAAATCCCCATGATTGGTTCAGTGACTTCTCAAACTTTGCGTAGTATGGGCATTACCCATGTGGGTACTTTGAGCCAGATGCCTTTGCGTGTACTAGAGAAAACCTTCGGAAAGCTTGGTACCATGCTCTGGGAACGCGCAAACGGAATCGATCTTCGTCCTGTAGTTCCCTACCACGAACAAAAGTCGATGTCGAAAGAAATGACTTTCGAGCGGGATACGACGGATATTTTATTATTGAAGCGGATTTTGATTAATCTGGTAGAGCAATTGGCCTATGATTTACGGGGTATGCGCAATTGTACTTCTTGTATTACCATCAAGTTGCGTTATGCCAATTTTGATACGCATACGCGTCAGATTAGTTTTCCGGCAACGGCCTCTGATCACCGATTAATTCCTGCGGCTTTGGAGGTATTTGAAAAATTATATGATCGACGTTTATTGATTCGCTTGATTGGTGTACGGTTTTCTAAATTGGTACAAGGGGAGGAGCAATTAAACTTATTTGATAATGGGGGACGTTTAGCTCCTTTGTATCAGGCGATGGATTGGGTGAAAGGTCGATATGGTGAATTTTCCCTTTTACGTGCTTCGGGGATGATGAATCGAGAGGAAAAAAGAAATTATTTGCCAGAGTCTACCGAATAAATTCAGTATAAAATCATGTATTTAAACTGTCATTCTTATTATAGTTTGCGTTATGGGACTCTATCGCCCGAGGAATTAGTGGATATTGCTGCAGAGCTGGGGATTGAGGCCTTGGCATTGACGGACATTCATCGGACTTCCGGTGTATTTGATTTTCTGCGGGCTTGTAGTAAAAAGGGAATTAAGCCGGTGGTGGGCATGGAATTTCGGGGGGAGGAGGATACACTTTTATATATCTTATTGGCTCGGAATGCCCAAGGTTTTGAATGGATCAATCATTTTGCTACGGGCTATCAATTGAAGCAAAAGCCTTGGCCGGATAGGGTGGAGGCGCCTTCGGATATTTATGTGATTTATCCTTTTGCACGAAGGAATAAGCTAGGGAAATTGGCAGAGAACGAATGGATTGGTGTGCAATGGGTAGACAGGAATGCTTTATGGAAGGAAAAGAAACGTACAAAGATGCTTTGGGCACAGCCGATTACTTTTCGCAATAAGCAGGGCTATTCCATGCATCGTTTATTAAGGGCAATAGATAAGAATGTTTTACTGAGTAAATTACCGAGTTCTGCTCATGCCAATGACCAGGAAGTGCCTATTTCTCCTACTAAATGGCGGGAATTATTGAAGGATTATCCGGAATTATTGGAGAATGCTGAGCGAATATTGGCAGCTTGTTCTTTTGAATTTTCGTTTGAAGAACCGAAGAATCGACAATTATTTGGGGTAAGTAGAGAAGATGATTTTGAATTATTGTCGAAACTAGCCTATGATGGATTGGCCTATCGGTATAAAAAGAATGATCGACAGGCGCGTGCGCGGGTAGACCGGGAATTGAAGATTATCCATGAATTAAATTATGATTCTTATTTTTTGATTACCTGGGATATTATCCGTTATGCTCGTTCTCGGGGGTATTTTCATGTAGGAAGGGGGAGTGGTGCCAATTCGATTGTGGCTTATTGTTTGGGCATTACGGATGTGGATCCGATTGAATTGGATTTGTATTTTGAGCGTTTTATCAATCCACACCGAACCTCTCCACCTGATTTTGATATTGATTTTTCCTGGGATGAGCGCGATGAGATCATTGATTATATATTTAAGCGTTATGGAAGCAGGCATGTTTGTTTATTAGCAACTTATGTGACCTTCAAGGATAAGTCGATTTATCGGGAGCTTGCCAAGGTTTTTGGTTTGCCGAAGCCAGAGATTGATGCTTGGTTGGAGCCTGAAAAGGCCATGCGGGAGGCGGATTCTGATTTACATCGTTTGATTCTCAAGTATGGGAATTTATTATTGGATTTCCCGAACTATCTGAGTATTCATGCCGGTGGGATTTTGATTTCGGAGAAGCCTTTAGCGAATTATACGGTTTTAGAACCCATGCCCAAGGGCTTCCCGATTTGTCAGTTCGATATGTATGTAGCCGAAGACATTGGTTTTGCCAAATTTGATGTGCTTTCTCAGCGTGGTTTGGGGCATATCAAAGAAGCGGTGGATATTATTAAGCGAAATCGGCAGGTGGATGTAGACATTCATCGGGTGCAGGATTTTAAGCAGGATGCTAAGATTCGTGAGCAGTTGGAGATGCACGAGACCATGGGCTGTTTTTATATTGAATCCCCAGCGATGCGTCAATTAATCAAGAAACTAGATTGCAATAATTATCTGACCTTAGTGGCTGCTTCCTCGATTATTCGTCCCGGTGTTGCCAGTTCCGGTATGATGAAGGAATATATACAGCGTCATCATCGTCCCAATGATTATGTTCCTGTGCATCCACTCATGGGGGAATTGATGCGAGAGACTTATGGGGTGATGGTTTATCAGGAGGATGTGATTAAGGTGGCGCATTATTTTGCGGGCTTGAGTTTAGCGGAGGCGGATGTTTTGCGACGGGGGATGTCTGGCAAGTATCGTTCGAGGGCTGAATTTGAGAAGATTCGGGATCAGTTTTTTATAAATTGTGCGCAGCGGGGCTATGAGGAGGAGGTATCGCGGGAGGTATGGCGACAAATGGAGAGTTTCAGTGGTTATTCATTTAGCAAGGCGCATTCTGCAAGTTTTGCGGTGGAGTCTTATCAGTCTTTGTACTTAAAAACCTATTATCCATTGGAGTTTATGGTGGCGGTGATTAATAATTTTGGGGGATTTTATCGGACGGAATTTTATTTGCATGAGGCGCGTAGATGGGGTGCGGAGATTGAGGTGCCGGATATCAACGAGAGTGAATATTTGACTCGATTAGAGGGGAGGGTGATTTGGATGGGATGGGTACATGTGAAGGGGTTGGAGAAGGGAGTGGTTCGACAAATTTTGGAGGCGCGGGAGCGGGGAGTGTTTAAATCTTTGGCGGATTTTGTGCATCGGGTAAAATTGGGTATAGAGCAGGCGGTGATATTGATTCGGTTGGGCGCTTTTCGGGGTTTTGGAATAGGCAAGAAGCAATTATTATGGGAGGCACATGCCTTATTATGTGGTAAGAGGGAGAAGCAGAGCTATGTGAATATGGAGATATTTCCCGTGGAATATGAATTAGAGGAGAATTATTATCCGGAATTTGTTTATGGTGCGCACGATGATGCTTTTGATGAATGGGAGATTTTGGGTTTTCCGCTGAGCAGTTCGATGTTTGAATTGGTGACGGATTTACCCGAAGATACGATGGATTCACGATTATTGTCGCGAAGCGGAGGCATTGCGGGCTATTTAGTTACTTTAAAACCTACCCGTACCAAGAAGCGAGAGCGAATGTATTTTGGTTATTTTGTTGATCGAAGGGGGGAATATTTTGATACAGTCCATTTTCCGAAGGATTTGGAAAACTATCAGTTCCAGGGCGGAGGCATTTATTGGCTAGAAGGCAAGGTAATCGAAGAATTTGGTCACCGCACCCTTCAGGTCCAAAAAATGCAGAAAATGGG
>CAZVFE010000084.1:4878-6405 GCA_964626405.1 uncultured Cytophagales bacterium
GTTCTTTCACAGGATCAAAGAAAAATCTTCTTGAAAGACCTCAGAATCGATATTTAGGAATTTTAAGGCAGTATGGAAGACATGGAATTGGGAGACAATCGGAGGGGTTTTATAGTGAATACTGGAATCGGAAGACCAAAGAAGAAAGGGAATTTCTAATTGTTCTTTTGGTGCAAAGCTCTTTGGAATTCCATGCATATAAAGGTTATTTTCACCCAAAGATTCACCATGGTCTGAAACAAAGAGCACGGAGGCAGGAAGATCCTTAAATTCATGAATTATTTCTGAAAGAAGGAAATCCGTATATAAAATGGTATTATCATAAGCATTGAATAATTCTTGCTGACTACAATTGGACAATTCCACGGAGCTACAAACTGGTTTAAAAACTTCAAAATTAGGAGGGTATTTTTTATAATAGGTAGGTCCATGTGAGGTGCTAGTATGCAAAACAACTAAGATTTTATCTTTTTTGGATTCAAGTACTTCTTTTTTCAAATTGGCCAGGAGGATATCATCGTATTCTTTATTTAATTCTGGGAAGGAGGAATGGATTTGATCGATATTTTGATAATTAGGGAAATGGGATGGAGGTTCACCCGTATTGGAAGTTCGCCAAATGACCTCCACACCGTTGCGGTAAAGGTAATTGGGGAGGGATTCATAAGGAGTGGAAGAATCTTTATGGGAGAGAATGGCCTTTACTCCTTCTCGGGTATAGGTTGCATGGGCGATGGCATTAAAATGTGCCAAATTGGGGAGAGTACTCAAAATTGGATTCGTATTTTTTGAATACCCATAGAGTGAAAAATGGTCTTTTCGAGCGGATTCTCCGATTACCAGTATAAAAATAGATTTTTTTGAATCCTTGATTTTAGCCTTTGGGAGAAGGACCTCCTTTTCATTTTTCTCTGCTTGGTGGGTAAAATATCGGAAAGAATTTACGGTATAAGACCAGGGTAAAACCAGTGCTCCTAATTGTTTAGCATTTTTATCTACCCATAACCAATTTTTTCCATTGGAAAATACGAGTAGGAGGGTAAAGACCAGAGTGAAAAGAAAGCGAATACTAAGAATTTTTAGACTTGTTTTTTGGAATTTAATCCGAAAAGAAAGGAAGGTTGTAAAGCTTCCGAAGATTAGGCAAAAAAGAATGAATCCTGTTGAAATAAAGGCAAAAGCCTCTTGGAAATTCGTATTCCATAGATTTTCCATCATGGATTCGTCGAGAATTATTCCGTATTGATTAATAAAATGAATGGCGATAATATTAAGAAAGAAAAGGAGGGAGGTGAAAATTCTTCCTGTGGTATTAGAAATTGAAAAGAATAAAAAGAATATAAAAGCATTGACAACCAGGAGTAAGCTGCTGATACTTAGGATTAAGAATATTCCAGAAAAAGAGTAATAATTAAGGTTTTGGAGAATAAAATTGTAAAGTGGGGCATGAAAAAACACCAAGTTTACCAAGCTCAAATATATAACTATTTGATCGTTTTTTGAAAATTTCATTTTATTAGTGGTTAA
>CAZVFE010000085.1:0-6167 GCA_964626405.1 uncultured Cytophagales bacterium
AATAAACCGATTAAAATCAAGGTTAAAATAAATTTCATAGTTTCAATGTTAAGAGAATGTTAAGTTAATAAATATCTTTTAACAGTAGGTTAATATTTTGTTAAAATCAGGATAAAATAGTTGAGATGGCTTTGGAATAATTTTGTACCATCAAAATTGAAAAAACAAAACCATGAAAAAATTATTACTATTATCCGTTTTAGGAATTTTTGTTTCGGTTTCTTCTTGTAAGAAAGATGAAACTCCGGCTCCAACCTACACTAATCCAACTGTGGTAGCTCCAACTTCAATCACAGAGACAATGGTAGGAGAAACAGGATCCGTTACATTTACAGTTTCAGTAGATTCTAAATTAACTGCAACTTATGCAGCAACCGGAACGAATGTTACCATTACTAATCCATCTGGAGATGTATCTGGAACATCCGTAAAAATCGATTATACAGCGGGTACAACAGCAGGTGCAGCTTCTATTTCATTAAAAATTACTGATAGCCAAGGTAATACTTCGGAACAAACAGCAGTAATGAACATGACGGCAGTACCAGCAGATCCTATTGCAAATCATGCATTTAATATCTCATCCGATGTAACATGGACTGCAGATTCAATTCATGTATTACGTGGAAGAATTACAGTTCTATCTGGTGCAACATTGACTATTGAGCCAGGAACAATTATTAAAGGTGATATCGGAACAGATGTTAATGCTACTTGTTTATTAATAGCAAGAGGTGGTAAAATAAATGCTACTGGAACAGCTGCAAAACCTATCATTTTCACATCAATCAATGATGAATTAGGGTTAAAAGAAGTAGCAGCAGGTAATTTTGGATCACCTAATTTAGCTCCAGATGTAAATGGACAGTGGGGTGGCTTAATTATCTTAGGAAAAGCACATATTTCAGTATCAACAGGATCAAACGAAGCTCAAATCGAGGGTATCCCAACATCTGATACAAACGGTTTATATGGTGGAACGGATGATACAGATAATTCTGGAGTATTAAAATATGTTTCTGTTCGTCACGGTGGAACTTTAATTGGTGCTGGAAATGAAATCAATGGTATCACATTAGGTGGTGTTGGTTCAGGAACTACAATTGACCATGTTGAAGTTGTAGCTAATCAAGATGATGGTATCGAATTCTTCGGTGGTATGCCAACTTTAACGAATGTTGTTATCTGGAATGCAGGTGATGATGGATTAGATACTGACCAAGCATTTAGAGGAACTATTGAAAACTTTGCAATCATTACTGCTTCTAACTCATCATTTGAATTAGATGGTCCTGAAGGAGATTATGGTAATGATTTGACAGGTCATACATTCAACAAAGGATACGTAGTATTAGGTGAAACTCAAGATGGTCATTTCATAGATAATGATGCAAATACTATCGTAAACTTGAAAAATATTTATGGAAAGAGTTTTGCTCTAAATTCTCAAAACATCACTGAAGTATTTACTAATTACACTACAACTTATGGTGTGACATTCGAAAATATCACTTTAGATGTTGCTTCTGCAGATCTTAAAAATTATATCGATAAATATAAGGATGATGCAACTACACCGATTCCATCCACAATTGCAGCTGGAACTACTCAGTACGCAGATTTAACAGTGTTCGATGGTTGGTCTTGGACTGCATTAGCTGGTAAACTTAAATAAGAATTAAAAGATTCTATATACACCAATCCAAACGATTGAGCTACGGTTCAATCGTTTGGTTATTTTAAAAAAAATGAAAAAACAATTAATTATCTTAATCCTTGTGTTAATTGGCACCAATATCTCTTTAGCACAAAATGGTACAATCAGAGGAAAAGTCCTTGAAGGTACAACAGGTGAAGGCGCAATTGCTGCAACCGTTCAAATTACAGGTGGAACAACCAATCTTGGAGCTTTCACAGACCTAGATGGTTCCTATACATTCAATGTACCAGCTGGAACATACGATATTGAAGTAACTTATATCGGATTTAATAACACCAAAATTACAGGTATTGAAGTAGGTGCTGATAAAGTCACCGTTATCCCAGACATCTCATTAGCAGAAGCTACTACCCAATTAAAAGAAGTTGTAGTTACAGCTAAATTATTGAAAACATCTGAGGAGGCCATTACTATTATGAAAAGGAAATCTCCTGCAATGATGGATGGAATTTCAGCTGCAAAAATGAAATTAATCGGAGATGCAACAGCTGTAGAGGCAGCAAAAAGAGTAACAGGGGTATCTATTGAAGGAGGAAAATATGTATATGTTCGTGGTTTAGGAGATAGATATTCAAAAACTACCTTAAATGGTTTAGATATTCCGGGATTAGATCCTGATAGAAATTCCTTACAAATGGATATTTTCCCAACAGCATTGGTGGATAATATTACTGTTTCTAAAAATTTCTTACCGGATATGCCAGCAGATTTTACTGGTGGTTTATTAAATATTTCAACAAAAGATTTCCCAGATAATAAAATATTTAATGTTTCCGCTTCAGTTGGATATAACCCAAGTATGCATTTCAATAATGATTACTTAGTTGGAAATAAAGGAAAATTAGACTGGTTGGGAATGGATGACGGATCCAGAGCATTACCAGAATTGGCCTCTCAAGGAAATATTCCTACTCCAGGAGGAGGAACCCCTACTGCTGATGTAACGAATTTTGTAAATTCCTTTAATCCAAATTTAGCTGCTTTAAATAAAAAGAGTTTTATGGATTATTCATTAGGATTTTCCTATGGTAATCAAATAGATTTAAACAAAGACGGAAGTAGAAGATCAAACCCTAAACTTGGATACATTTTAGCTGCATCCTATAAATTTGATCAAAAATACTATAATGATATTTTTTACGGAGAATATCAAAAGAATTTCTTACAATCCGAAACGCAATTTGTAGAAGCAAATACCGTTTCTGGTAGACTTGGAGAAGAAAATGTCTTATTAGGAACCTTAGGAGGTGTAGCTTTCAAAACGAATTTTAGTAAAATAAAATTCAATGCAATGAGATTACAAAGTGGAGAAAGTAAAGCGGGTAAATTCTTAATTAATAATAATTCAGATGCGGTAGGACAATCCGGTTATGTGGCAAGTTCAGACAATTTAGAATATAGTGAGAGAAGTGTTACCAATTATCAATTATCTGGATCTCATGTAATTGATAAAAGAAGATGGAATATTGAATGGGCAGCAGGAAATACTATCTCCGTTGCGAATGATCCTGATATCCGTAAAACAGCTTTTACACTTACTCAGTATATCAATAAATTTAATGCAGGGGCAGGAGGAAATCCGTCTAGAATATGGAGAAATTTAAATGAAATTAATACTTCATTTAAGATCGATTTTGAAAAGAAATTCAATTATTTCAATTCAACAAATACCCTGAAATTCGGAGCTTTATATGTAACAAAAACCAGAGATTATGAAATAAAATCTGTTAATATGCAGTTTTATGGAAATCAAGTTTGGAATACAACCAATGCGAATGACGTACTAACTTCTACAAATATTTACCCGAATGGAAATAGAATTTATTATTCCTCAGGTATTACAATTCCAAACTCAAATCAATATAATTCAACCATTAATAATTTAGGTTTCTATGTGATGAACGACATGGATTTATCTAAAAAATTAAAGGCGATTATAGGTTTAAGAGCAGAACAATATACGCAATTCCACACAGGACGTGATCAACGTTTTGCAGCAGGAAATACGAAGGATGGTAAAAATTTGGTGAATGCTAAAGTATTAGATCAATTAAATTTATTCCCATCTGTTAATTTAATTCAAAAAATTGCTGATAAAACTAATTTAAGAGGATCTTATACTAAAACTACGGCAAGACCTTCATTCAAAGAATTATCTTTTGCTCAGATTATTGATCCAATGACTAACCGTATTTTCAATGGTAGTTTATTTGAATACGGGAATTGGAATGGAAATTTAATTCCAACCATGATTGATAATGTTGATCTTAGATGGGAGAAATTCTTTGCAGGATCTGAAATTTTATCAGTATCCGGATTTTATAAGCAATTTCAAAATCCAATTGAATTAGTTCGTATTCCAGAGCAGCAGACTTCTACAGAATATCAGCCAAGAAATGTTGGAAATGGAAAATTATATGGATTGGAATTTGAATTGAATAAATCCTTATCATTCATATCTCCAATTCTATCCAAGTTTAATTTCAACACAAATGTTACCATAGTAAAATCTGAAATCACGATGTCTACTACGGAATATAATGCAAGAGCTAGTTTTGTAAAAGTTGGAGAGACGCTAAAGAAAACCAGACCAATGGCAGGTCAATCCCCATATATTGTAAATGCAGGTTTAAATTATGCTGATTTTGAAAAAGGATTAAATATAGGATTATATTATAATGTAAAAGGACCAACTCTTTCTATTGTTGGATCTGGTTTATTCCCGGATATTTATTCCTTGCCTTACAATAACCTAAGTTTTTCTTACAATAAATCATTCGGGAAAGAGCAGAAGTTGAATTTAAACTTCCGTGTTGAAAATATCTTAAATGATAATATTGAAGTTGTTTATCGTGCCTATAAGGCAGATGATAAATTATTCAGTATCTATCAGCCTAAGAGATCATTCTCATTAGGACTTAGCTATAGATTATAAGACTTTAATTATATATTGGTGTTATAGTAAATGTCAGGTGGCTTCCATCTGGCATTTCTTTTTAATTAAAACCAATAAAAACGCTAAATTTACTTAGCGAAAAAGTCAAGAAAATACGGCCAATTCGGACCAGTGATATGTCCTTTTTCGTGATATCGAAAGGCGATTCTACCAACATCTACCAATTCTCCAACGGCGGGTTCCTTAGTAGTTCCCAATCCTTTATGCCAAAGAATTTTATAAGCAGGCTCTGCCTTTAGAGCTGCTAAATACATTCCATGAGGGTCTGTCCATTTATCTCCCCCATCGGTACCGATACTGACAAAGACTCTTCTTGGCGCAATTAAGGCCAAAAGACTATGGGCATCTACGGGAATATCGTTCCAGTTTTTTGGTCCACCATATTTTATAAAATTCCCTGCCATCCAATGGTATTCACCGGAGCCGGTAAGGTTTTCTACCGTTTCGCCAAAATCTCTTCGGTGGGGTTTTAGGCCACCTTCGCCAGAGCTTGAGATATATCCAGCATAGAATCTAGAATCAAAGGCCATGGTAACAGCAGCGGCTTTTCCAAACCGAGAATGACCCGCAATTCCAACTCTAAATTCATTAATTTCGGGCATTTCTTTAAAAAGGTCCATTGCTTTAGAGGCTCCCCAGGCCCAGGCACGTAAAGCGCCCCAATCGTTCGGTTTTCTTGGCTCACCTTTATTGACTAGGCCAATTATCCCGGAGCGTAAACCAGCGCCATTATCTGCTTGGAAGGAAGTAGGTACAATTTTTGCGGCAGCCCAACCTCTTGAGACAACTTGTTCTTCCCAGGGAGTATAGGGTGAAGGGGGCATTTTAAAACCTTCAGGCCAAATGAAAATAAATTCCATAATCAGGGGAATTTCCTTTTCAATTTTCATTGGCAAAAATACTTGAAGGTCAATATTTACTGAAATATCTGGGTATTTACTATTATCTACTTGACCTTGGTAGGTTCGCAATTTAGCAGGAATTTTTCCCAAGGTAATTTTTTCTTCTTTCAATAGGACCCAATTTACTTTGGGCATAATTTCTGGAACATTCCCATAGACCTCTTCATTAAATGCGTCT
This sequence comes from uncultured Cytophagales bacterium, assembly GCA_964626405.1. GTDB lineage: Bacteria > Bacteroidota > Bacteroidia > Cytophagales > Spirosomataceae > CAZVFE01. The sequence continues at coordinate 5,757 of CAZVFE010000085.1, forward strand.
ACGATTTCGGGTCTGCGTAAATACCACCAATCGTGGGAGTTTTTAATGGTATCACCATTATTTCGCACTAAAATTGGGGGATAATCGGGAAAGGGGTTGGCTTTTGTTTCGTCGTAATTTGCTGGATTAGGGCCATCTGGATTTCCGGATCTACCAGGACGAAGATTTTGAATATTCAATTGTTCCAGCATGTTCTGGTGGTCCAATTGGGAAAGTCTAGCAATTTCTTTCCGGATGGAATCTTGCTCAGGACTGAGTTTGAACTGGCTTTTTGCGAGTAGGGGAAGAAGAATTAAAAGGATAAATATAGTTAAGATTTTTTTCATTCGGTTTTGGAGGTTGTATAGCGTAAAAGTAAGGAATTTTAAAAATCTTAAAAAGGGTGACAAAGATAATTTTAAAATATTCTTT
>CAZVFE010000086.1:0-6135 GCA_964626405.1 uncultured Cytophagales bacterium
ACAGAAAATAACCGCCTTCGGGTAAGGGTGAAAAGGTGAGGTAAGAGCTCACCGCGAATTTGGTGACAAATTTGGCAAAGGTAAACCTCACGTGTTGCAAGATCAAATAAGCCAACGCTTAGGGCTGCTCGTCCGATGTTGGTGGGTGGATTGCTAGAATTATTTGGCGACAAATAATCAAGATAAATGATAAGGGGCTTTTTAGCTTACAGAATTCGGCTTATAGATTTATTTTCTCTTTTTTTTATTAAAAATAATCATTATCTTTGCAGTCATTTTTAACAATCCGAAGGACGGGTTCCTTCATAAATACAATTTAGTATGTCAGTAAAAATTAGATTAGCACGTCGTGGACGTAAACAATTAGCATTATTTGATATCGTTATTGCGGATGCAAGAGCTCCAAGAGACGGTAAGTTTATCCAAAAAATTGGAACTTATAATCCTAATACCAATCCTGCTTCTATATTAATTAACTCAGATCTAGCTTTAGATTGGTTAATGAAAGGGGCACAGCCAACAGATACTACAAGAGCCATTTTATCTTATAAAGGTATTATGTACAAAAAGCATTTACAAGTTGGTGTTATTAAAGGTGCAATTACTCAAGAACAAGCAGATAAGAAATTTGAAGCATGGTTAAAAGAGAAAGAAGCTAAAGTTGATGCAAAAATTAAGTCGATTTCTGATGCGAAGGCTTCAGATAAGAAGACCAGATTAGAAGCTGAATCAAAAGTATCTTCTTCAAGAGCAGAAGGAATTGCTGCGAAGAAAAAGGTTGCTGATGAGGCTGTAGTAGGGGAAGTTTTAGACGCTATTCAAGAGGCAGATGAGGAAGCTTCTGGTGTAGAAGTTGAAAATGTAACTGAAGAAGCTCCAGTTGCTGAAGAAGCTCCAGTTGCTGAAGAAGCTCCTGCTGCTGAAGAAGCTCCTGCTGCTGAAGAAGCTCCTGCTGCTGAAGAAGGTTCAGAAGAGGAAAAGGCTTAATTAAAATAGTTTTTTAAATTAAAATCATACAAATTGCTTAGATTTGTATGATTTTTTTTTGTCATTTATGAATAAGAATGAATGTTTTGAATTAGGCCATTTGGCCAAGCCACATGGAATTAATGGTAATTTTCATTTAATATTAGATGTAGATGATCCAGGTGAATATGAAGGCTTACAATCTTTTTTTATTGAAATTGGTTCTAGTTTAGTTCCTTATTTTATAGAAGATTTACAAATTTCTGCCAAGCAATCTTTGGTTAAATTAGAAGGAATTGATCATATTGATGATACAAAGGATCTTGTTGGAAAGAAAATATTTTTACCTTTAGAATTCCTGCCTGAATTGGAGGAAGACCAATTTTATTTTCATGAAATTATTGGTTTTTTAGTACAGGATAAAAATTTAGGTAAATTAGGATTGATAAAGGAAGTAGTAGGAATGGGGACAAATGATCTTTTAATTATGGAATATCAGAACCGTGAAATTTTAATACCTTTAACTGAAGAAATTGTATTGAAGGTAAATAAAAATGATTCCATTATCCAAACAGATTTGCCTGAAGGATTAATTGATATTTATTTAAATGATGAGAATTGATATCGTTTCAGTATTGCCAGATTTAATGAAAAGTTTTTTTGAACATTCCATTGTTAAGAAAGCAATAAATAATAATTTGGTAGAGGTATTTTTTTGGGATTTACATGATTTTTCTTCAAAAAAGCATCGACAAGTAGATGATTATCCTTATGGAGGAGGTGCGGGTATGGTTTTAGCAGTTGAACCATTATCTAAATGTTTGGATAGTTTATTATTGGAAAGAGAATATGATGAGGTAATATATTTTTGTCCGGATGGAGAGGTTTTTAATCAAAATATGGCCAATTCTTTATCCTTAAAAGGAAATTTATTATTTCTATGTGGACATTATAAAGGAATTGATGAGCGCATCAGAGAAAAATATATTAGCTTGGAAATTTCCATTGGGGATTATGTGATTTCTGGTGGGGAATTAGCCGCCGCCGTTACAGCAGATGCCATCATTAGGCTATTGCCTGGAGCAATAGGAGATGAAACTTCTGCTCTAACAGATTCATTCCAAGATGGATTATTGTCTGCACCTGTCTATACCCGTCCTGCAGAATTTAATGGAATGAAGGTTCCAGAGATTTTACTTTCAGGCCATGATAAAAAGATTTCAGAGTGGAGATACGAACAACAATTAGAAAGAACCAAAAAACGAAGACCAGATTTATTAAGATAAAACCTATTATGAAAAAAATTATTATCCTATTAACTATGCTTAGTTTTACGATTAATGCGCAAGAAAGTGGTAAATTATATCCAAATGTTGTGCCTAATTTTAAGGAATCTAAGAATGAAGAACATATAATTAACTCTGGTGGAATAGATCGAGTTCATAATGTCTCCATTCCTCATTATAGTTTCTATAAGGCAAAGAATTCAACTAGCCAAGCTCCTTGTATTATTTTATGTCCTGGTGGAGGATATTCAATTTTAGCTTCCAGTCATGAAGGAACGGATGTAGCCGAGGTTTTAGCAGAAAATGGGGTAAATGTATTTTTATTGTATTATCGATTACCAGATCCTCAAAAGCAGAAGGATCCTAGCATAGCTCCCATTCAGGATGCTCAAATGGCATTGAGGACAGTAAGGATGAATGCAGATAAATGGGGAATTGATAAAAATAAAGTAGGGATAATGGGATTTTCAGCAGGGGGACATCTAGCAGCTTCAACTTCCAATTTATTTAAAACCGATTTTTTAGGTTTAAATGATGGAGCAAATATTCGTCCAGATTTTTCTATATTAATTTATCCTGTAATTACTTTTAGGGATTTTGGACATAAAGGTTCAAAGGATAAATTATTAGGAGAATTTCAATCTGAAGAAAGAATTCATTTATTTTCCATAGAGGAACAAATTTCTAAAGAAACGCCGCCTGCTTTTTTAGTACATGCTGCTGATGATGGGGGAGTTCCTGTTAAAAATTCTTTAGTATACATACAAAAAATGGCTGAATTAAAAAATTCGGTGGATGGAAGAATTTATGCTGGGGGAGGACATGGTTTTGGAATGAAGAATAAAACTTCATCTGAATTATGGATGGATTTATTACTTAAATGGATGAAAGACAATCATTTAAAATAGTTTTTAAATATATAATAAATGGGGATACCACTTAAAACTATTATTAATCCGATGGTGGAATAAACAGGATTAGTAATAAAAAGATTTATACCTATAAGTCCTACCATTATCAAATATAAAATAATAATTGATTTAAATATTTTAGAGGTACTATCCTTAATGAGTTTATTTTTTAAAATAATTCCTACGGTAAGTGCATAAAAAATTAGTACTGCAAATATCGTAAAGTCTAATAATTCGGAATAAGAGCCTGAAAAGCAAAGTAAAATTGCCCAAACAGCTTGAATAATTAATGAATATTTAGGAATATTATTTTTATTTAAAACACCTGCCATTTTAAAGAATAGTTTGTCATTTGACATTGCCTCAAATAATCTTCCACCACTAAGAATTAGCCCATTATTGCAACCAAATGTAGAAATCATTACCGCGATAGCCATCATAATTCCACCTGTTGTTCCAAAAATAGCTTCCATAGATGAGGAACCTATTCTATCATTTTTAGCAAACATAATTCCCCTTTCTATTGCAGTTTGTCCATTTATGTCACCATCAAAGGGTAAGATGCCTAAATAGGCAATGTTGGTTAAAAAATAAATCAATACAACGAATGATGTACCATATAATAAACCTTTTTGAACATTTTTTCCAGGGTTTTCGAAATCTGAAGAAGCAAAGGTAAGATTATTCCAAGCGGATGAGGAAAATAAAGGACCAATTAAAGCTGCCCCAAAAAGGCTAATGGTAAGAATAGGACTTAATTCAATGAATTTATTTAGGGAGAAATCATAAGATTTCGGACTTTGGAATACATTATTGAAATTACTCCAGTCAGAATAAAAACCCCAGTATATTCCGATAAGAATTATTGCTGCAAGGGCGATGATTTTAATTATCGTAAAAGTATTTTGAATAATGGAGGAGAAATTTACTCCATTTAGATTCATTATAGTTAATAAGGCGATACTTAGGGCTGCTATTAATTCTTGAATTCCTAAAAAACCTAAACTTCCTTCCAAATTGGGAAATACTTCCAATGTGTATTTAGCAAAAGCTACTGCAACTGCAGCTATTGTTCCGGTTTGGATTACTAAAAATGTTGACCAACCGAATAAGAATCCTATTAATGGAGAGTAATTTTCTTTTAAATAAATATACTGTCCTCCTTTGAAAGGAAATTTTGTAGCTATTTTACCATATGCCACAGCACCAATAATTGTTATTAATCCGGAAATTAGCCAGGAAAGTAATAATAGGAAAATATTTCCTGAGTTTTGAGCAACATTTGTTGATACAAGAAAGATTCCTGATCCGATCATGGAACCCATAACTAATAATGTTGCATCAAATGAATTTAATTTTTTCATGGAATTTCTTAGAATAATTATAAAAAAAAATCTTTCCTCAAATCTATATTAGAATAATAAATTTTAAAAATATTTAACAAAAAAACTAAGAATCTGGATAACCAATAAATTGTAAACGTTTACGTAAACGTTTACGTAAAAAAATTCAATAAAAACTTTGATAATTACAATTATTATTCTATATATTACTTATATACAATTTGTTAAAAGTAGAATGTTTTAGCAGATTAATCCAAAAAGAACCTTAAACCTTTGAATAATAAATAACGCTCTAAACCTATTAAATTATGAAAGCTAAATTGGATGAAATTAAATTGTGGGATGAATTTAGAAACGGAGATTATCAATCATTTTCAAAATTATATCAACATTTAATGCAGCCTTTATTCTCTTATTCATTAAGCATTACGAGTGATAAAGAGTTGATACGTGATTCTTTACATGATTTATTTGTTGAATTATGGAAGAATCATACCAATTTAGGGCCTACTACCAATGTTCGATTCTATTTAATGGCCTCGATTAAGCGGAAATTAGTTCGTACGATGAACCAGCAATTGAAGAGTGGTTATCATAATTATAATTATTTATTGGATGAGGAAGATATTTTTAAGTCTAAAGAAGCAAGTATTATTGAACATGAAGTAGAGAATATTCAAGGATCAGTAATTAAAATTTGTTTAAATGGACTTTCGAAGCGTCAAAAGGAAGCTATTTCATTGAAATATTTCAAGAATTTGGATACAGAACAGATTTCATCCATTATGAATATCAATCATCAATCTGTTTATAATTTAATTTTTGGTGCTTTAAAAATCATGAAAAACACCATCATGGAATATGATACTCGCCTTGCGGTTGGTTAATATTATGAGATGAATTGTTATTTTTTTTATATATAATTTGAATTTTTATAGAATTTATAAGTAAAATATTACAACTATATACTTTAACTAATAAAGGTAATATCTATTTGCCTTTAAACTTTTAAAACCTTTTATTTAAACTTTTAAAACCTTTTATTAACTATTTCGTAAAGTACTTTTATTCCCAAAAATGTGTTGAAATCTAGGATTTTAAGCATTATTTATAATTTTTATTAAAGAAAATTAAACCTTTTATTATTTAAAATTTATTTCATGAAAAACTTATTTACTAAAATCTTCATTTTAGTGTTATTAAGCATAGGCACAGCAGCTTATGCTCAACAACAGGTAAGTGGAGTTGTCACTGATGGTGATTTAGGATCCCCTTTACCGGGAGTAAACGTAGTTGTTCCAGGTACTGATACTGGGGTTGCTACGGATGCAAATGGAGCTTATTCAATTGAGGTTCCATATGGTTCTTCCTTACGTTTTTCTTTTGTGGGTTATGAAACACAGGAGTTAAATGTTACAGGGAGTAATTTAGATGTTATTTTGTCCCCAACTGTAAGTTTCTTAGATGAAATTGTTGTAACTGGTTATGGTACACAGTCTCGTAAGGAGGTAACTGCTGCAATTGCAACTGTTGGTTCACAACAAATTGAAAAGATCGCAACTGCGAGTTCAGTGGATGCCATTAAAGGTATGGTTTCCGGAGTTGATATCAACTCTGGTGGAGGTCGTC
>CAZVFE010000087.1:0-6056 GCA_964626405.1 uncultured Cytophagales bacterium
TCCTCTTTTTTTTATATTTTTGCTAAAAAAAGAAGATGAAAATAATACCCACAAATAGTTTCAAGGATGTTCTAAAACATTTAGGCGTCATTTTAGGAAGTTTAGGGGTATTATTTATCATCTTCTTTTACTTTTTCTTGCCCTTTACAACTGAACATGGAGAAACAATCCAAGTTCCAGAATTAAAGGAAATGAATATTCAGGAGGCTATTAATTTATTAGAAGAACAAAATCTAAATTATGAAATTACCGACTGCACCTTTATTGTAAGAAAAAAAGCAGATCTAGTTTTAACACAATTTCCTGAAGCCGGTGATTTAGTAAAATCAAATAGAAGAATTTATCTTACAATTTCTACCTCTACCCCACCGAGCATCAAACTTCCCAATATTATTGGCTCTTCCATTAGAAGCGCAGAACAACAATTAATCATCAATGGCCTTATTTTAGGTAATGTAAAAGAAGTAAATGATCCAAGAGCCAAAGAAGTTTTGGAAGTATATTTCAATGGAAATTTAATTGAACCAGAGACTTATATTAAAAAAGGATCTAAATTGGATTTGATAATTGGGAATGGAAATGAAAATTTAGTAATGCAAATGCCAGATATAATTGGCAAACCATATTATGAAGCCCAATTCATTTTAGCAGGCTTAGAATTAAATATCGGAAATATTACCTTTGACCCCTATTCAAATCAGCCAAAAGGAACTATTTTTAAGGCAGAATGCCCCAATTGCACCAATAACGAAGTCAGAACAGGCGATACCATTGATCTTTGGGTTTCAGGGGAAGAAGAGTAATGCTTGAAAAATAGAGAAAAGAAATCTCTTGTCTCAAAAATTAATATTAAAAATGGAAGATATACAAATACAAGAATTAAAAGAAAGAATGGATACCGGAGAGGTATTGAATATTTTTGATGTTCGTGAGCAATACGAATATGATGAATTTAACATCGGCGCTAAATTAATTCCACTGGGTGATTTACCAAATTCATTAGATGAATTTGATGGTATGGAAGATCAAGAAATCATCCTTCATTGTAGATCAGGTGCTCGTTCTGGAAGAGCAAAGGAATATTTAGAAAGCCAAGGTTTTAATAAGGTTAGAAATTTAATTGGAGGCATGCTTGCCTGGAGGGAAGCGGGCTATTAATCATCGTGAAAAACATCACAGCGGAAGAATTTAAAAATAATTTAGAAAATTGGACCATCCTAGACGTGCGAACACCGCGTGAATGGGATGGTTTTAATTTTGGTGGAATTCATATTCCCATGGATAACCTTCTAGCAAGAACCAATGAATTGGAAAAAGAAAAAGAATATTTAATCCTCTGTTATAATGGCACGCAAAGTTTGATCGCCTGTAGATTATTAGAGGCCAAAGGATTCAAAAAATTAATTCATCTGGATGGAGGTATTGAAAATTATCTTGGTTCTTAAACCAAGTAATCTGCTTTTTGGCATATCTTCGATTATTTCTTTTTAATAAACGAATCATTTCCTGCTCATCGTATTCTCCATCTAAATAGCCAAAAACTTCTTTATAGCCTAAGGTTTTTAATGCATATTGATTTCGATAAGCTATATTCGCCTTAGCCTCCTCTACCAATCCATTCTCAAGCATTTTCTCCATCCGAAGATTGATCCTTTCATATAATTCCTCCCTCTCCCTCATTAATACTATTTTTTGAATTTCAAACGGACGATCAGACTTTGAACCCGTCCGAAAATAAGAATAGGGTTTACCCGATGATCGACAAACCTCTAAGGCCCTAACAATTCTTTGAGGATTCATTTTATCTACTATCTCATAATATTCAGGATCGGACTCCTTTAGTTCCTGCAACAATTCATTTATTCCTTTGGTCTCCAATTCGCTATTTAAGGCCTTGCGTAATTCCTCATCTATTTCTGGCATTTCATCCAAGCCATCCACCAAAGCCTTAAGGTATAATCCTGAACCACCAGTAGCTATTAAAATATCCTGTTTCTGGAATAAACTATTTATCAATTGCAATACTTCTCTTTCAAAATCTCCTGGCGAAAAATATTCATGAATAGAATGTGAATCAATAAAATGATGCTTTACTCCTCCCTGTTCTTCCAAAGAAGGTTTCGCCGTGCCAATAGACAATTCCTTATAAAATTGTCTGGAATCAAAAGAAATTATTTCAGTGCCGAGCTTCTTGGCTAATTCAACACAATAGGCAGTTTTACCAACGGCAGTAGGGCCAGCTACAACAATGAGTCTTTTATTCATGAGGTAAAAATACAAGAATAATTTGTAATTTAATTTAAAAGAATGTAGATGAGAATTTCCTAAAATAATGGTAAAAAAATTTTATAAAAAAATTGTTTAATAATATTTGGAAAAATAAAATAAACAATTTAATTTTTCTAAGAATTAAATATTTTTTATTACAGAATAAAAGAGTTCTATTTTGTATGAAAATTAAAGAAAATAATTTTTGAACTCACCTAACCCAAAAATTTTAATTATGAATAACAAAAAATCCTTGACCTATGTCATTAGTGCTTCCTCTGTGGGCACCCTTATTGAATGGTATGATTTCTATATTTTTGGAAGTCTAGCCACTGTATTAGCAACTAAATTTTTTCCTTCTGACAACCAAACGGCTGCTTTTTTAAATACATTAGCAACCTTCGCTGCAGGTTTTGTAGTAAGACCATTTGGAGCTTTGGTATTTGGAAGATTAGGAGATTTAATTGGTAGAAAATACACCTTTATGATAACCTTGTTGATTATGGGTGGAGCCACTTTTGCTATAGGCTTAATTCCCTCCTATGAGACAATTGGACCTATTGCACCTATTGTCGTACTACTTTTAAGATTATTACAAGGTTTAGCCTTAGGTGGAGAATATGGAGGAGCTGCCACCTATGTTGCAGAACACTCCCCAGATGAAAAAAGAGGATTTTTCACCTCGTGGATTCAAACAACCGCAACGGTAGGTTTGATTATTTCCCTATTCGTCATCATGGGAACAAAAGCCCTAATGAGTCCGGAAGATTTCAACAATTTCGGTTGGAGAATCCCCTTCCTTCTTTCCTCTATCATGGTCCTAGTTTCCTTTCAAATTAGGAAAAACATGTCTGAATCACCCTTATTTGAAACAGCAAAAAAGAAAGGAGAAACCTCATCAAACCCCTTGAAAGACTCTTTCGGTAATAAATATAATTTAAAATTTGTTCTTTTAGCCTTATTGGGAGCGACAATGGGACAAGGTTTAGTTTGGTATACCGGACAATTTTATGCTCAAGCATTTATGATAAAAGTATGTAATATTGATGACATACAAGCAAACAGCATTTTGGCCATTGGATTAATTCTTGGTACCCCTTTATTTATTTTCTTTGGCTGGCTATCAGACAAAATTGGAAGAAAATCAATCATGCTAGTTGGAATGTTATTAGGGGTAATATTTTACCGACCAATTTATGAGACCATGTATCAAACAGCCAATTTAGAGAATAAAAGTATGGTTTCATCGGTTTCAGAAGACCCAACAACAAATGATCAAAATATCCAGAACACATTAAAAATGAATGAATATTCTGATGGGACTAAAGCAACTTTTAAAACAAGCATAGATTTAAATAATGGAAATAAAACTGAAACGGTTCAAATAAAACTAGGGAATAGTGCTAGAAATACGTTAATTGGTTTAATTTTCGCCCTAATTAGTTTTGTAACAATGGTATATGGACCAATTGCTGCATTTTTAGTGGAGTTATTTCCAACAAAAATCCGCTATACCTCGATGTCTTTACCCTATCATATAGGAAATGGAATATTTGGTGGATTAATGCCAGCAATTGCAACCTTTTTAGTTACTCAAGCAACAACGGCAAATAATTTAGCAAAAGAGGCAGGCAAACCTATTCAATATGCCAAGCCCTATCTAGAAGGATTAAATTATCCAATCATTTTAATTGCAATTTCCTTAATAATTGGATTAATTTATATTAAAGAAGATCGAAAAAAATACACAAACCATTAAATCAGACCATCATGAATCAATTAAAAAAAATATTAGGAATTTTGTGGATAGCTTTAGGAATTGTCGCAGGATATTATTTATTTGTAAATCAAGCCCTCCCTTTATGGGGAAAAGGTGGAAATGACCTTGTTCCAGCAATAATTTACACATTTATTTTAATGCCTCTTGTGAGTACAAGCATGATCATTTTTGGCTATTTTTCACTAAAAGGAGAATACGATTATCAATAAATTAACTTATGAAAATTAATAGTTTCGAAGAATACCAAGTAGTCTATCAAAAAAGTCTTGAAAATCCAGAGGGATTCTGGTCCGATATCGCCAAAAATTTCCAATGGGAAAAACCCTTTTCCAAAATCATGGAATGGGATTTCAATGATTATTCGGTAAAATGGTTTGAAGACGGAGAATTAAATATCACAGTCAATGCCTTGGATAGACATCTAAATACAAAAGGAAATCAAGAAGCTATTATTTACGAACCTAATAGCCCAGATGAAACTTCCTATTCTTTAACCTACAATGAATTATATCAGAGGGTTTGTAGATTTGGAAATGTATTAAAATCTAAAGGAATAAAAAAAGGAGACAGAGTCTGTATTTACATGCCAATGATTCCTGAATTAGCTATTGCTGTTTTGGCATGTGCTAGAATTGGTGCAATCCATTCAGTGGTTTTTGGAGGTTTTTCGGCACAAGCCCTTGCGGATAGAATCAATGATTCAGATTGTAAAATCGTATTGACAACGGATGAAGCAGCCAGAGGAAATAAAACAATTCCGATGAAAGAAACCGTGGATATGGGCATAAAAAATTGCCCATCTGTGGAACATATCATTGTAAAGAAAAGAACTCATGGTTCAATTCAAATGGTAGAGGGAAGAGATTTTGATTGGGATGAATTAGAATCCCAGGCCTCTGTGGATTGTCCTGCCGAAATCATGAATGCCGAAGATCCCTTATTTATTTTATATACCTCAGGATCTACCGGAAAACCCAAAGGGGTAGTTCATACCATTGGCGGCTATATGGTATATACGGCTTATTCCTTTTTAAATGTATTCCAATATAACGAAGGTGATGTATATTTCTGTACGGCTGATATAGGATGGATAACTGGTCATTCTTATTTGGTTTATGGTCCTTTATTAAATGGAGCAAAAACTTTGATGTTTGAAGGGGTACCAACCTATCCAGATGGTGGTCGTTTTTGGGATATTATTGAAAAGCATAAGGTAAATATATTTTATACCGCGCCGACAGCTATTCGCTCACTCATGGGGCTCGGAACAGACTTAATAGAAAACAAGGATTTAAGTACTTTAAAGGTATTAGGTTCCGTTGGAGAGCCCTTGAATGAGGAAGCTTGGAATTGGTATAATGAATTTGTAGGTAAAGAGAAATGCCCAATTGTAGATACCTGGTGGCAAACAGAAACTGGTGGAATTTTAATTTCACCACTTGCCGGAATCACAAAAACAAAACCTACCTTTGCCACACTACCACTTCCTGGTATACAGCCTATTTTAGTGGATGAAAATGGTAAGGAAGTGGAAGGCAATAATGTTAATGGAAATTTATGCATAAAATTCCCTTGGCCTTCCATCATTCGTACCACTTGGGGCGATCATGAACGTTGTAAATCAACTTATTTTTCAACTTATAAAGGACTATATTTTACAGGAGATGGTTGCTTAAAGGATGAAAATGGTTATTTTAGAATTACTGGCCGTGTAGATGATGTAATGAATATTTCTGGCCACCGTATTGGTACCGCGGAAGTTGAAAATGCAATCAATTTAAATCAAGGAATTGTTGAATCTGCTGTGGTAGGATATCCACATGATATAAAAGGACAAGGAATTTACGCCTATATTATCTGTGAAAAAATCCCAGAAAATGAGGATTCTTTAAGAAAAGAAATTTTGGCAACAGTAACCAAAGAAATTGGTCCTATTGCCAAACCGGATAAGATTCAATTTGTTTCAGGACTACCCAAAACGCGTTCAGGAAAAATCATGAGAAGAATT
>CAZVFE010000088.1:0-3807 GCA_964626405.1 uncultured Cytophagales bacterium
TCAGAAACGGATTCAGATGTGAATAAATAAGACATATTTTTTTTAAATTATTTTCTTTGCAAAAGTACTTTAATTGCCCCATTTATGAAAATTTTTGTTGGGACGGAGGACATAATTCTTAAATCTTCCCAGAAAGTGGTATCCTCATCTAAATATTTTAATACAAGGTTAGGTGCATTTTTTTCAAAAAGGATTTCAAATATCTCATTCGAATTTACTAGTGGGTTTTTCAATACTTCTAATAAAACTTTATCTTGAAATTTTTTAAATTTTGATTTTTGAAGGATAGGGGCTTTAAATTTATTTTTTTCCAAATTTGAAACCAATTCTTTTAAATAAGTTTGGGTTCTCATAAAGCTATAACCTGTACTGGATTTAAGGAACCCGCCTGGGGTGCCAATTTTAATCCATTTATTTCCTAAGGTTTGATCAACTTCAATTTCCACCATAGGAAGAATCCCTTTTTCTTCCTCAATTAGGGTATATTCGTACTCTTTAATTCCTAAAATTGTTTCTAAATAATTGCCTATTTTCTTTCTATAATAATCTTCATCCTGAATTTTGGTGCTGAAAAAAGTATGTTCCAATAGGGCTGTATGGGAATTAAAGGGTAGGTAATACATAAATTCACAAGGGTTTCCAGCAGATACTCTAAAGTCAAATAGCTTGGCGAATTCTGTTTTAAAAGTTGGAAATTTAGTTTCTACTCTCCATCCGATAAAATGTTGTTTTACATATTTTTCATCGTTTTGATCGTAGGGGAATTTAGAAATACTATCAAAAACTTTTTCTTTAGCAATATAATCTCCTTTTTCAGTTTCGATGATGGTTCCTATTCCGCCATAACGGATTTGGTGTATTTCGGTGGTAAGAAAATGGAAATTGCTAACTTTTTTTATTTCTGCTTTTAAATATTTTTCAAAACTTTCACCTTTTATTGTGGAATATAAATAAGGGGAGATTTCTAGAACATTGGGTAAAAGGGTTTTGCCTTGAACAGCGATTTTTGTCCAAGATTTTTCCACTATTTCTTTAAAAGGAATTTTATCTTCTTCCGCCCAAAATGAAAAAGTTTTATTGGATTTATGGTTAGAATTTTGGTCGATAATTAAAACGTTTTTCGAATTTAAATTGCTTTTGCTAAGATAATAGGCCAAAGACAAGCCCGCCATTCCACCGCCAGCAATAATAAAATCATATTCGTTTTTTGTATTTGCCATGAATTAAATATGTCTTTCAGCGTGGTAGCTAGATCGAACTAAAGCTCCTGATTCAACATAATTGAAACCTCTTTTTAAACCTTCTTCTTTATACATAGCAAAGGTATCTGGATGAATCCATTCGATTACCTCATGATGTAATTTTGTAGGTTGTAAGTATTGGCCGATGGTTAACACATCTAAACCATTTTCTGCCAAATCATCCATTGCTTTGAAGACTTCTTCCTTCGTCTCTCCCAAACCAAGCATGATTCCTGTTTTAGTTCTTTTTCCGAATTCTTTTGTTCGCTTAATTTGTTCTAAGCTACGATGATATTTGGCTTGTGGACGAACAAATCGGTAGAGTCTTTCTACTGTTTCAATATTATGGGATACGACTTCTTGTCCGGCTTCGATCATACGAATTAAAGCATCCCAATTGCCTTTGGTATCTGGAATTAAGGTTTCAATCGTTGTATTTGGACTTAATTCTTTGATTTGTTTAACAGTCTGATACCAAATTTCTGCACCTCGATCTTTTAATTCATCTCTATTTACGGAAGTAATAACAGCGTGTTTTACTTTCATTAAATGTACCGCTTCAGCCACTCTCCTAGGTTCATCCTCATCATATTCATTGGGTCTTCCTGTTGCAACAGCACAGAATGTACAAGATCGGGTACAGGTATTACCGAGAATCATGAAAGTTGCAGTTCCTGCACCCCAACATTCTCCCATATTCGGACAATTGCCTGATTGACAAATTGTATGGAGTTTATATTCATCAACCAGTTTGCGTACTTTTTGATAATTTTCTCCTGTAGGAAGTTTAACCCTTAACCAATCAGGTTTTTTATTTAATTTACCTGAATTTACTTGCGCTTCTTCAATCATTTTTATCGATGTGATTTTCCAAAATACATACAAATATACGCACCACTATATAAATTCCGACCTTTTACGTTGTATAATTGTACAATTTCATTTGCGAAATAGTCTATACTTGCACCTATTTCGATTCCAAAATAATTACCTTTAAAATTTCTATAATCTAAATTGATGCCTCCTTTTGCATGCCAACCCGGTTGGATAGAACTTTGAGAGAGGCCCTTAAACCAGCCTCCTGATCCTACAATTGCTGGATTCGGATAAATATTTGCAAATATATCTGAATAAGGAACTTGAATCAGTGTTGAGCGTCCTGAAAAATTTTGAGAAATTTGAACATAATATGGGGATTCAAACCCAATACTTGGTCCGGTGGAAATAAATCCTTTTAAGGAAGGACTGGTATCATCTGCTGCTTGTAAAAAGGCAAATTCTTTTCCATAACTCGGTCTTAAAACATATAAATAGTTAATTTTTCCCTCGATATAATTAGTTCCATTAAAAGAATAAGGAGATTTGAACTGACGATAATCGTTGATATTCACAAAATCAACAGAGATTAAGTTCAATTTTAATGGATTTTTTCCAAAAGTATTTTTTATTGAAATGCCACCAATCGGACTAGAATTAGTAGATGCAGATGCTCCAATCGCCCAATAGGAAGTTTTTGGAGCTCGATATCCCTTTCTATTGGAAGTTCGAGTAGAGGAGGAAGGGGCGGAAATTGTTACGGTTTTTGAATTTGAATTGCTTTCCTCCTGACTTGCAGCAGTTGACCTCCTTTGTCCGAAAACAGGGGAGATACCAACCACAAATAAGATCGAAAGGATTAGGCCTTTATTCATGATAACAATTTACAAAATATTCTTAAAATTAAGATTCCGTTAGTTGATTTTTTATTTCATTTGCATCTATTTCCCAATGAGTGGCGGAATAGATACATTTTCCATTTTCGATTAATAAAATTTGTGGAGATTGATGTTCAATCTCAAATACCTCTGCAATTTCAGCGGATATCGGACGATAGGCAATTAAATCTAAATAATAAGCAGGAATTTCTAAATCCCAGTTTCTTTCAAATCTAGAAAGAGCTGTTCCGGAAATAGAACAACGCGTGCTATGTTTGAAAATTACGATTGGTTTTTCAAAAGAATCTTCTTTAATTTTATTTAATTCTGCTAAATCTCTAAGTTCAATCCAATTCATAAATGATAATTTTTTGTAAATTTAACTATTGATAAATTATTTCGATATTTTGTATTCAGTTTTTTTAAAACTTACTTATTTCTTTATTTCAATTTTTAAATCTTTCAATCCAAAAATAAGGGCTTGGGTAGATGGCCAAATCCTAGTTTGGGATGATTTAAAGGGTTTGAATCCAGAGAATCGTCCATTGCTTTGGTTTCATGTTGCTTCCGTGGGAGAATTTGAGCAGGGAAGACCTTTAATTGAACGAATCCGTAGAGAATATCCCAATCATTTTTTACTACTTAGCTTTTTTTCTCCTTCTGGTTATAATCATTTAAAAAACTATTCCCAGGTTGATAAAGTTTGTTATTTGCCTTTAGATACACGTTCTAATGTGAATCAATTCCTGACAATTGCGCAACCCAAGATGGCAATATTTATTAAATATGAATATTGGCCTAATTATATTAACCAAATTTCTGCAAAAAAGATTCCTTTAATTTTAGTTTCAGCAATATTTAGGGAGAATCAA
>CAZVFE010000088.1:3907-6025 GCA_964626405.1 uncultured Cytophagales bacterium
GATGAGATGGGAAAGCTTTCTGGTTTATATAAAGGGGCAAGTTTTGCATATATAGGAGGGGCATTTAAAAAAGGTTTACATAATACTTTAGAGGCCGCAGTATTTGGTCCACCTTTGTTTTTTGGGAATAAGAATTATGAAAAATTTGATGAGGCGATGAATTTAGTCAATAATGAAATTGCTTTTCCGATAGAGACTGATCAAGAAATTTTAGAAAAAATTTTATATTTAGAGAAAAATAAAAAGGAGAGAGAGAAAATTGAAGAAAAGTCTTTGGACTTTATTTTAGGTTCAAAAGGGGCAACGGAAAAAATATTCGACTATATTCAAACAAAAAATGTTTAAATGGAAGGGTTAATTTTACGATCTACTGGTTCTTGGTATGAAGTAAGATGTGAGGATGGTGAGGTATTACCAGGTAGATTAAAGGGTAAATTTAAACTAGATTCTAAAGGAATTTCAAATCCAATTGCTGTTGGCGATAGGGTGATTTATTCCATAGAAGATGAGCAAAATAATACGCTCATTATTGAGGAAATACTTCCAAGGCAAAACTATATTATTCGAAAGTCTGTTCATAAAACCGGGCAAGGTCAAATTTTGGCTGCCAATATTGATCAATTATTATTGGTATATTCTCATAAATTCCCCAAAACAAGTTTAGGTTTTGTAGATAGAATGCTTGTAACTGCGGAGGCATATCGTATTCCTGTTACGATTGTTTTCAATAAAATGGATTTATTAGAAGAAAAGGAGATAGAAGAGGTAGAATACTTAGCCGACTTATATGATAGTTTGGGTTATTCTTATATATTCACTTCCGTAGATGATAATTTTGGAATAGATATTTTTGAGAAAAATATTGAAGGAAAGGTTTCTTTATTGGCAGGACATTCTGGTGTTGGGAAATCTTCCTTAATGAATTTGGTGAATCCAGCTTTGCGCATCAAAACGCAAGAGGTTTCTGATTATGCCAAAAAAGGAAAGCATACAACCACCTTTGCCACTATGTTTGAATTAAAGAAAAATACGTTTATCATAGATAGTCCGGGTATTAAAGAATTAGGGATATTAGAAATTGAAGAGGAAGAATTAGGTCATTATTTCCCAGAATTTAGAGAATTAATGAGTAATTGTAAATTCAATAATTGTCAACATACCGTAGAACCAGGATGTGCCATAATAAAGGCTTTGGAAAATGGAGAAATAGCTTCCTCTAGGTATATGAGTTATTTAAGTATTTTGGAAAATGATGACAATAGAAGGTAAAAATCAGATTCTTTGGGGGATAGATTTAGGAGGTACTAAAATTGAGTGTGCTGTAATAGAATGGGACGGAGAAAATCTAGCGATTCTTGCGAGAGAGAGAATTAGTACAGAGCGTGAAAAGGGTTATGAGCATATTCTAAATCAGATTCATAAACTAATAAAGGGAATATCTAAGAATCTGAAATTAAAGCCTCAAATAATTGGTATTGCTACGCCTGGTGTATTGGTTCCGGATACACAGTTGATGAAAAATTCGAATACTTTATGTTTAAACGACCAACCCTTAAAAAGGGATTTGGAAAATCTTTTGGACCTAAAAATAAGGATGGCCAATGATGCAAATTGTTTTGCTTTGGCGGAGACAATTTTAGGAGCGGGAAAGTATATTAAACCTGAATTATGTTTTGGTGTGATTATGGGTACAGGTGTGGGAGGAGGTTTAGTGGTAAATGGAAAGATAATCAACGGCATACATGGAATAGGAGGAGAATGGGGACATAATATTTTGGAGGAAGAGGGGTATGATTGTTATTGTGGAAAATCTGGATGTGTGGAACAAGTTTTGTCTGGTACGGCCTTAGAGCAATATTATCATGAAATTTCTGGTGAAAATAAGTCTATGAAGGAAATTGTGAAAGATTATCGTCTTGGGGGGAATGAAATGGCGAATCAGACTATGGAGCGTTTATTTGAATATTTTGGTCGGGCGATATCTACCATAATTAATGTAATGGATCCTCAATTAATTGTTTTAGGAGGAGGTGTTGGAAATATTGATGAAATTTATGAAATCGGATATGAACGAATAAGAAAATATATTTTTAATTCGGGAATTGTCCATACTCCTAT
>CAZVFE010000089.1:0-5933 GCA_964626405.1 uncultured Cytophagales bacterium
AAATATCGTGAATAATGGATTTATTCAACATTAATTCAGCATCAATAAGATATTCGGCATCCGAAACTTTGGCGGTGTATTCTTCTTTTGATACTTCTTTAGCACAAGAACCAAGAAGAAAAAGAGAAGAAATAATAAATAATAGTTTTTTCATTTTGATTGGAATATTTATAATTGGGCGAAATTACGAAATTTTACTATTGTTTCAAAGGCGTATTTACCTGATTGAAAACAAGCATTTAAGGACGGATACAATAAATAATCTCCCGCCAAAATTATCCCCTTTTTGTCGGCGGCTTTTTTTAAATCTATTTGAGAATTAATTTTTGGTAAAGCATTTGGCAAAACATATTTCCCTATTTTCTTTTCCAAATGAATTTCTGGGAAAAAACTTTCAAATTCCTCCCTAATTTCTGAATCTGTAAATTCCATACCCAAGGTTGTGATTGAAAGTAAATCATTATTTTCATTGGCATATTCAGGAGAAACTTGAGAAATTACAGAAAAATGAAGGATTTTTTCATTTATTAAATACAATATTCCTGAATCAAATTTTCCCTTTTCAATACTAAAATAATAGTTTACACATCCGCCAAAACTGTCTTCAGCCAATTCAATTTCAAGCAATTTAGCACTAACCTTTAAATCAGTGGCCATTATCACTTCTGAAACCTCATAAATTTCCTCTCCCACCCAAACCTTATCTGATTCTACTTTTTTAACCAAACTATTCAGCTTTACTGCATCTGAATCTAATTCTTCATATAATTGATTGGCTATCTCACCCATACCTTTGGCAGGAATGGAAATTTTACCTTTTAAAAACTCCTGCATGAAAAATAAAAATAATTCCTTGGGCTGAGAAAGGCTTTTATCCAAAAATACCCCTCCAAAAAAAGGAATAAAAAAGGAATTAATCAAAGTCTGAGAAAATCCTAGTTTTTTCAAATATTCCATTGTTGAAATATTCGACATTCTTTCATAATTAAACGAAAAAGCCGTAAGCTTCAAAGCTAAAATGAAAAACGCCCAAAGATCCTGAAATTTCAAAAATCCAGAAAAAACAGATTCTAAAAACTTAAAAACATTTGCAAAAGGATTGGCAAATTCAATAAATTCCCCTTTGTGTAAACATTTTGCCCCAGAAGGAAAATATTTTAAATCCAGTTTTGAAAAATCTAAATTCCCTTGAATGTCCGGATAGGTTGATTGCAAAACTTGAAATCCACGGTCCATTAAAAAATTATCCTTTGAATCAGTTTGAACCCTTCCGCCAATTTTAGCCTCTTTTTCAAACAAAATATAGGGAATATGGTTTTTATGCAGTAATGTGGCGGTAAAAAGGCCGGTTATTCCTCCTCCAATTATTGCTATAGGCTTAATCATTTATTTTTAATAAAATTATTGATTGCTAAAAATACTAAAAAGTTTGAAGTCTTTTTAGTATTTTGCAAACAATTAGCAAACTTATGAACTTTCAAATTAAAGAAGAGGAAAATTTCAGGTTTATTGATCAAGGCGAGCACGAAGAAACGATTGTTTTACTTCATGGCCTTTTTGGAGCTTTAAGCAATTGGGAAGATGTAATTAATCGTTTTTCCCAAAATTACCGTGTCATAATACCAATTCTTCCAATTCTTGAAATGCCTTTGAGAGAAGCTGGATGCGTAGGTCTGACAGATTTCTTGGAGTCCTTCGTAGATTATTTGAAACTAGATAAGTTTTCCTTAATTGGAAATTCCTTGGGTGGACATATTGCTTTGATTTATACCCTTAGACATGAACATAAGGTAGAAAGATTAATTTTAACTGGATCTTCTGGTTTATTCGAAAATCAAATGGGAGGTTCATATCCAAGAAGAGGTAATTACGATTTCATAAAAGAGCGCGTAGAATACACCTTTTATGACCCTAAAACAGCCACAAAGGAGCTTGTTGATGAGGTTTTTGAAATTACTAATAATACAGAGAAAACCCTTAGAATCATTGCTATTGCCAAGTCTGCACAAAGGAATAATATGGCAAAAGAAATCGTAAAAATCAATAAACCAACCTTATTAATTTGGGGATTAAATGATACGATTACTCCTCCTGATGTTGCGCATGAATTCAATTCTTTAATCAAAGGTTCAGATCTTTATTTTATTGATAAATGTTCTCATGCCCCCATGATGGAAAGACCAAAAGAATTCAATGATATTTTAGAAAAATGGCTGGTTCAAAACCCGGTTTAAAATGATAGTTTCAGAAAATTTATCGAACGAATTATTAACTCTTGACATTCAGGATTCAATGGAAGATATCCTAAATGACTTGATAGATTTTCCCTTTCAATTTATTTCCATCCTCGATAATGGAATTTGGTTAGGAAATATTTCCCGAAATCGATTTTCGAAAATTCATACAAAAAATTGGTTTGATGAAATCAAAACTGAATTAAACTCTTTTAAATTGGATGAAGATGAAGACATTTTAGCTTCTTTACCCCTATTTGAAAATTCAGAAATGGATTTAATTCCTGTCATTAATGAAATGGGAAAATGGATTGGTTATTTTGAGCTGAATCAATTAGGAAAAAAATTGGTCCATACCAATATTGGAAATCCCAACGGAGGAATTTTAAAAATTGCTTATAGTCCTGACAGACATGATATTACTTCTATTATCAGAATTATAGAAGAAAACAAAGCCAATATTGTTAGACTTTTTCAAACAAAAAAAGAAAACAGTTCCGAGATTAACTCAACCCTTATCATTATTCAAATTGAATCTTTACAATTTGAAAAGATTGTGAAAAATCTAGAAAGGCATGGGTACATTATTGAAAAAGCCTTTACTTTCAATCAAGAAAATAATTCTGTAGAAGCTGATAATTTCAACCATTTAATGAAATTTTTAAATATTTAAGTTTGAATAAGAATATTGCCCTTCATGGAAAAAAAATTGAATCAAATTCAATCAATCAATTAAAAGAAATTCTAAACAGTTTTATTTCTTTTCAAAATAATTATTGGGTTTCACAAGAGTTTTATTCTGATTTAAAAGAAAATAATATTCTACCTGATTCCTTCCAATCCTTACAAAATGAAGGAGATTTAAATAAAATCGATATGTTTTGGTCGATTGGTGGGGATGGAACCTTTTTGGAGACAGTTTCAAAAATTGGGGGACGAGATATTCCTGTCTTGGGTATTAATATGGGTAGATTAGGGTTTTTAGCAACCTTATCTCCGAATGATTTAAAGAATGGAATTGAGGAGATCAAAAATGGGAATTTTACCATTGAATCTCGTTCAATGATTGAGGTTGAATCCGATTTAGAGCCTTTTGGGGAAAATAATTTTGGTTTAAATGAAGTAGGAATCATGAAAACGGATACCTCATCCATGATTAAAGTAAAATCTTATTTAAATGGGGAATTTTTAAATAATTATTGGGCAGATGGATTAATTATTGCAACTGCTACTGGCTCAACGGCCTATTCTCTTTCTATTGGAGGGCCTATTATTCTGCCAACATCTGACCATTTTATCATTGCTCCGATGAGTCCTCATAACCTTACGGTAAGACCAATTGTCATTCCCAATGATGCTGAATTAAAATTTGAAATTTCTTCCAGATCAAATAATTTCCTTCTTTCCTTAGATTCTCATTCAAAAGTTATGGAAAGTACCAACACCATTACTGTTAGAAAAGGGAAATATTCAGCAAAAATAATTAAAATCCCAGGAGATAATTTCTTTAAAACCTTAAGGAACAAATTGCATTGGGGTCTTGATATGCGAAATTAATCAGGATTTCCCTAATTCTTTTTTCCATTCAGACAATTTCAATAATGCTTCAATTGGACTCATTGAATTCACATCCAATTCATTCAAATCGTCCTTAATTTTTTCTAATTCCTTTGGGATAGCTGCATCAAAAATACTAAGTTGGTAATTATTTTTTGGCATGTTTTTTAAACTATCCACTCTTTCATCTAAGCTATGTTGTTTTTCTAAATTTCGAAGAATTTCATGGGCGCGCAAAACCAAGGGAGTAGGCATTCCTGCAAGTTGGGCAACATGAATTCCAAAGCTATGTGCGGAACCACCTTCTAATAATTTTCTCATGAAAATAATTTTCCCTTGAACTTCCTTGACGGAAACATGGAAATTTTTGATTCTAGGAAAATCGTTTGTCAGCTCATTTAATTCATGGTAGTGGGTGGCAAATAGGGTTTTTGCCTTAAATTTCGGATGATTATGCAAATATTCTGCTATAGACCAAGCCATTGAAACTCCATCATAGGTGGAAGTTCCTCTTCCTATTTCATCCAATAATACCAAGGATCTATTCGATAAATTATTCAAAATAGCAGCGGTCTCTGTCATTTCAACCATAAAGGTAGATTCTCCTTTACTCAAATTATCTGATGCCCCCACACGGGTAAATACCTTATCTACAATTCCAATTTTTGCATTTTTCACTGGCACGAAGGAACCAATTTGGGCCATCAAAACAATGAGCGCAGTTTGCCTCAATAAAGCAGATTTACCAGCCATATTTGGCCCTGTAATCATAATTATTTGTTGAGACTCATTATCCAAATAAATATCATTTGGAATATAAGCTTCTCCATGGGGCAATTGTCTTTCAATTACCGGATGTCTTCCTTGCTGAATATCGATACTTTCAGAGTCTGATAATTCAGGTTTTACATAATTATTTTCTAAAGCTACTTTGGCAAATGAGCCCAGAACATCCAAAGTTGAAATTCCTTGTGCATTTAATTGAATATGGGGTAAATATTCCAATGCCTCTTCTACCAATTCATGAAAAATCTTATATTCTAAATTTGCTAATTTATCCTCCGCATTTAAAATTTTCTCCTCATAGATTTTCAATTCCTCCGTAATATATCTCTCTGCATTTACAAGGGTTTGTTTTCGAATCCATTCTGGTGGCACTCGATCTTTATGGGCATTAGTAACTTCTAGATAGTAGCCGAAAACCTTATTAAAATTAATTTTCAAGGAACTAATCCCCGTAGAATTTATTTCTCTTTGCAATAAATTAGATAAATATTCTTTCCCATTATTGGCTAAATCTAATAATTCATCAATATCCTGATTATAACCATATTTAACCATTCCTCCTTGGTTGGAAACTATCGGCAAATCCTCTCTTAATGCTGAATCAATATGATCTACCATGGCCTGACAGGCATGTAATTGATCTCCCCATTTTTTAATAGTAGGCGAACTTGAATTTCCTAGGAGATTTTTAAGTTCCGGTATTTGTTTTAAAGCTTTTTTTAATTGAAGTAATTCCCTTGGATTGATTCTTTGTGCTGCTACTTTTGAAATCAATCTTTCTAAATCTCCTACAGGTTTTAAAAGATGGATTAATTTATCCAATAATTCTTTATTTTCATAAAAAGATTGAACACCCTTTTGGCGGTCAATGATTGGATCTAGGTCTTTGAGTGGTAATACCAACCATTTTCGCAATAATCTTGCCCCCATGGGAGTTACAGTCTCATCCAATAAATCAATCAAAGGCACACCTCCCTCTGCCGAAGGAGCAATAAGTTCAAGATTTCGAATGGTAAACCTATCCAACCAGACAAATCTCTCCTCCTCTATGCGCTGGATAGCGGCAATATGACTTATATTTTTATGTTCCGTTTCCTCCAAATAATGCAATATCATTCCAGAAGAAATAATTCCTTCCTTCCAATCTTCAATTCCGAAACCTTTTAAATTTTGCGTTTTAAAATGCTGAGTAAGCTTTGGATAAGCAAAATCCAAAGTACAAATCCATTCCTCCAAAGTAAAAGTTGAATACTGATCTCCTAACCAGGCATTAATTTCATTTCTAAATTTCTTTGGGATTAAAATTTCTGAAGGAAGGAAACTTTGAATTAATTTTTGAATATAATTTAAATAACC
>CAZVFE010000090.1:0-3850 GCA_964626405.1 uncultured Cytophagales bacterium
ATTTTAATGAAAATATTTAGAACAAAGCAAATTGAGAATAATTCAGGAAAAACACTCGTTTCAGAAGGAGTAGACGCCAACTACCAAGACATGTTGAATTATTCCGTTTTCTGCCTAATAAAATTAAACGAAGGAGAGGATTAAAATGAGAATTGCAAAAAAACTATTAGAATATCTTTTAGCTGCAGTATTTCTTTTTTCCGGTTTGATAAAATTAAATGACCCAATTGGGACGAAAATCAAACTTGAGGAATATTTTGAAGTTTTTTCACAGGATTTCACCAGTTTATCAGGATTTTGGACTGCCTTAATCCCTTTTGCGCTTATTTTCTCTATTTTATTAAGTTCATTGGAAGTCATAATTGGAATTGCCTTAATTTCAAATTATCGAAATAAATTAACTCTTAGATTCACAACAGCATTGCTGATTTTCTTTGGTTTCCTGACCTTCTATTCAGCCTATTTTGATAAAGTAACTGATTGTGGCTGTTTCGGGGAAGCAATTAAATTAACCCCGTGGACCTCCTTCTCAAAAGATTTAATTCTTTTGGTAATGACTATCCTAGCCTTGTTTATTAAAGGCTCAGAAACAAAAAAGTCGAATGGTTTATGGACATTTGGGGGCGCGGTTTTTTCAGTTATATTCGGCATTTTTTCCTATTTATACCTTCCATTGTGGGATAGCTTACCTTATGCAGTAGGACAAAATATTGAAAAAAATATGCAATTAAGGGAACCTTTAGAGTTTAAATACATTTATGAAATAGAGGGGAAAGAAATTGCATTAGATACCATCCCCTATAGTGCAAATGCTAAATTCATTTCAATGGAAGCAACCAATGAATATAAGGCAAAAGCATTAATAACTGATTATCGAATTTGGGATGATAAAAGTCAGGAAGAATATACTGAAACAAGTTTCTTAGGAAATAAGTTTATGATATTAATTCCTGAATTAAAAAATACCCAGGAAAAGGCTTTAGAAAAAATTTTAAAAATAATTCCAGAGCTTAAAAAGAATTATATGCAGGTATGGGTTGTAACCTCATCATCTGTAGATTCTGTAAAAGAAAAATTGAAAAATAATGAATTAAATATACCAATCCTTTCTGCAGACATTAAAGTACTTAAAACCATGGTACGTTCAAATCCTGGTTTTATTTTATTGAAAAATGGCACTGTAAAGGGAAAATGGTCTGGGTATTCAACCCCAACCGCCGAAAATATTATTGATAAATTAAACGCTGAATAAGAATGAAAAATATTTATTTGTTAGGAATGCCATCCTCTGGAAAAAGCACATTGGGAAAACAACTTGCGAGTAGTCTAGGATATTCCTTCAAAGATATGGACAAACTTATTGAAACAAGGGAACAAAAAACTATTTCTGAAATTTTCAATACCAAGGGAGAAGAGTATTTTAGAGAGATTGAAAAAAAGGTTTTGAATAGTTTTCAGAAAGACGAAAAAGTTGTAATTGCAACTGGTGGAGGAACTCCTTGTTTTCATGATAATATGGATTTTATCAAAGAAAATGGAATTAGTATTTTCTTGAATGTGGATGTTGAAGACATTGCAAAAAGAATCTATAAATCAAAAGATAATAACCGTCCGCTTTTAGATAAAAAGAATTCCGAAGAAATAATTAAAGAGGAAATTAAGAAAACCTATGAAACAAGACTCCCAATTTACAAACAAGCCGACCTACAAGTTGATGGTGAAATCAATGTAAGTCAGCTTGAATGGATTTTAGATTCTTATCTTGTAAACTAGAAGAATGTACCAATATTCATTTGGAACATTCCTTGATTAATTTTAATCACGGAACTAGCGTAGGAACTTGAATTATTTAAGGTATAAGGGGTATAGATATTGGTAGTTTGAGAACTCAAAAATGCCGCATCCCAATAAAATTTATTCGATCTATATCCCAACCCGACACTCACCTGGCTAATTGACCTATCTGTATCATCATAGGCCTTTTTAACAGGATTCCCCATATAGGAATAGCCTAGTCTAACAGCTAATCTATTCATCACCTTATATTCTGCCCCAAGTTTATAATTATTTACTTTTTGATAGGCAAAACGCGTCATTTCATCATACCCATTTCCAAAATTACTATTATCAATATTTGAACTCAAATAATCTGTTGTAATCCGCGTTTTACTATAATTTATTGTTCCAAAATTAGCAGAAATAAAACCTTTCTTTTTGATAAAAAACACACCGCCTAAATCTAGCTTAAAAGGTGTAACGATTGAATAATAAAATTGGTTATTCGTTAAATTTATCGGATTAACATTAATTATTTCACCTGAATTACCCTGATCATCTACGGTAGGAATAGAAATAATATCAGGATCTAAACTACCTGTATATTCTTCATAAATTTGATCGTATAAACTAGGCGTTTGAATATTAATCCCAAATTGAAAATTGGAATTTGGACGAATGATTAAACCTGAAACTAAATTCACGCCTGTACCTTTGGTAGTTAATTTTTCTACGGATGTAAAACCAGCTACGTTTGTTGCACCATTAAATTTTTCTTGCCAATCTACTTCATTCTCAACCTTCAACTTAAGAAAATTCAATCCAATTCCCCAATAAAATTTATTATTAAAATTCAATCCATAGGAAAAGCTCCACTGACTTTGTTTTCCTGAATTAAAAATAGCTCCATTTTGTGTAGAAGATTTCCCCTCCTCCCAACGCCAAAAAGGAGCTCCGGCAGTATTAGCATCAGGATTCAACAAATAGGCCTGATAGGCCGCTGCAGTTAAATTATTGGCAGTATTTGAATTATAATCATATTGGGAATCTAAACTAGCACCCGTTTCATTATTTGAATTTGCATTCTGAACAAATTTATCTAATAAGGAAGATGCATTATTAACTCCGTTTAGCGAATAATTCATATTAAAATTATTCGGAACAGAATAAGAAATACCGAAGGAGCTTCTAATATTGTTTATTGGCTCAGCTCCACCAAAAACCAAACCTAAAAAATTTAATTGTCCTTTATTCGTAACAGAAGAGGTTGAATTCCCAATATAATTCACATTATTCGTTTTGGATTGAAATCCAAATCCTAATCCAATCTCCGATCTAGAATAAAATCCTAAACCTGCAGGATTTTGAGAAATATTGGATAGATCTCCTCCCAAGGCTACATGCATTCCTCCTAGTCCCATCATTCTTGTAGATCCAAATGTTTGGTTTTGAGAAATTTGCTGGGCAAAATCAGAATAGTTATAAATTTGAGCAAAAGATTTCAAGCCCACTAAAGTGAAGATTAAAATCAAATAAAACGATCTTTTCATGTTTTTTTCTATCTAGGACCTCTTGAACCTCCCCCGCTGCTACTTCCACCACCACTACTTCTTCCACCGCCAAAACTACTTCCCCCACTTGAAGAACCTCCAAAAGAGCTAG
Source organism: uncultured Cytophagales bacterium (assembly GCA_964626405.1). Classification (GTDB taxonomy): domain Bacteria; phylum Bacteroidota; class Bacteroidia; order Cytophagales; family Spirosomataceae; genus CAZVFE01. Next base: position 3,439 of record CAZVFE010000090.1, read on the forward strand.
AACTTCTGGATGAACTTCCAAATGAAGAACTATTGTTATTATACGAATTAGAACGTGAATTATTATTTGTTCTACTATTTTGATAGGTTGAATTTTGCGATGAATTTGAACGATATTCTACATTTCTATTCGACCGCGTCGTTGTTCTCACCCCATTCTCTGGCCGAGATACGTTCGAATTTGAAGGTCTTACAGCTGGAGCTGGGTTATTCGATTTGGAAGGTGAATTAACAAAATTCGAATTATTATTCACAATACGAGGATTATAATTATTGGAATTATTGAATCCATTATTTCTTCTGTTGGAAGACCCTTCATTCATTCCTCTAGCAACACGCGTGGTGCGCACATTCCGATTATTGTCCCCAAAATTATAAATATTCTTAATATTCGTTACACCAGAATATCCGTA
>CAZVFE010000090.1:3950-5866 GCA_964626405.1 uncultured Cytophagales bacterium
GAATACCAATTATTCCATGGATTATTGAATCTATTCGAATTTACTCCATCTACAAAACCTTGATTATAATTATTTTTTTGAGAATAATAAGCTCTGGAATTAATATAAGAATTCTTTGCCCCAGGAATTTGCTCTATAGTAATGGATGAATCAGCTTCGTCAAATTCATAAAACTGGGTATTATATTTATCAGAATATAAATTAACGGTTCTAACTGCATTCGATGAATACATATCATCGTAAATGATGCTATTGCGACTTGCCTGAGCTTGGTCGGGGGTCACTTGAATGGTCACACAGGAATAGGTTAATCCAATTAACACTAAGATTCCAAATTTGAAGCTATTTTTCATAGTGATTAAACTTTTAAAGTAAAAAACGAACCATATTCATTATCTTTGTATACAAGTTACAAAATATTTTGTTGGAAAAATAATAAAGGAATTTTTTAATTATATGAGCAAATCTTTACCAAGCAGATCCGAAAATTATTCAGAATGGTATAATGAATTAGTAAAAAGAGCCGACCTAGCAGAAAATTCTCCTGTAAGAGGTTCCATGGTGATCAAACCCTATGGATATTCAATTTGGGAGAAAATGCAGCGTATTTTGGACGATATGTTTAAAGAAACGGGACATACCAATGCTTATTTTCCTTTATTTATTCCGAAATCCTATCTTTCAAAGGAGGCATCTCACGTGGAAGGTTTTGCGAAAGAATGTGCAGTGGTTACGCATTATAGATTGAAAAATGATCCAAATGGAAAGGGAATTATTGTAGACGAAGAGGCAAAATTAGAAGAGGAATTAATTGTTCGTCCTACCTCTGAGACGGTAATTTGGTCGACTTATAAGAATTGGATACAATCTTATCGTGATTTGCCGATATTGGTAAATCAGTGGGCGAATGTGGTACGATGGGAAATGAGAACTCGCTTATTTTTAAGAACGGCGGAGTTTTTATGGCAGGAAGGGCATACGGCACATGAGACTAAGGAAGAAGCCATTGAGGAAACCAAGAAAATCTTAGAGGTATATGCCAATTTTGCTGAGCAATACATGGCAGTACCGGTATTAAAGGGCGTGAAGACTGCCAATGAACGATTTGCTGGAGCGGAAGATACCTATTGTATTGAAGCGATGATGCAAGATGGGAAGGCGCTTCAGGCTGGGACTTCGCATTTCTTGGGTCAAAATTTTGCAAAGGCCTTTGATGTAAAATATTTAACGAAAGAAAATAAGCAAGAATTTGTCTGGGGTACTTCTTGGGGGGTATCTACCCGATTGATGGGAGCCTTGATTATGGCACATTCGGATGATCAGGGATTGGTTTTACCACCAGCATTGGCTCCGATTCAGGTAGTTGTGGTACCAATCTTTAGGAAGGAAGAACAATTAGCAGAATTAAAGGCGAAATTAGATCCTTTGGTTGCTGATTTAAAGAAAAGAGGGATCTCGGTAAAATTAGATGAATCGGATAAACAGAGTCCGGGTTTTAAATTTGCAGAATATGAATTAAAGGGGGTACCTGTGAGATTGGCGATGGGGGGAAGAGATTTGGAAAATGGCACAATTGAATTAGCGAGAAGAGATACATTGGAGAAGAATTCATTGCCATTTGAGGGAATTGCAGATTATGTGGAGAATTTACTAAAGGAAATACAGGAAAATATCTTTAAAAAGGCTTATGATTTTAGAGCTGAGAATACCTTTGAGGTGAATACTTGGGCAGAATTTGAAGAGCAAATTGAAAAAGGTGGATTCTTATCTGCCCATTGGGATGGCAGCTCTGAGACCGAGGAAAAAATCAAAGAATTAACAAAGGCAACAATCCGTTGTATTCCTATAGATGCCAAGGAGGAAGCAGGAAAATGTATCCTTACGGGCAATCCATCTAGCAAGAGGGTCATTTTTGC
>CAZVFE010000091.1:0-5809 GCA_964626405.1 uncultured Cytophagales bacterium
AGTTCGCTTGGGAGGGATGGAGAAGAAATGATATGATTCGTTTCGACAAATTCTCAACTGCTCGTACTTTCATGTCAGTTACTGATAAAACAAGAGAATTATTCCCTATTCCTCAACCTCGTTTAGATGCAAATCCAAACTTGGTTCAGAACCCAGGTTATTAATTCTTAGCCTTTGGGCTATCTTAATAAAATTTTCAAAAAGGTAGTGTTTTCACTACCTTTTTGTTTAATTTTGAAATGAAATTAAACTGACCCTGATATAATTTTCAATAATTTCAATAATGAAAAATTCGCTTTATATTTTATTTTCATTTGTTCTTATCAGCTCTTGTTCTGAAAAAAAAGATACCTTATTTTTAGAAATATCCTCTAAAGATTCAGGAATTGATTTTGTCAATCGAAGCCTTGAGAAAAAAGAATTCAATATTTTTAATTATCGAAATTTTTATAATGGGGGTGGTGTAGCAATAGGGGATGTAAACAATGATGGTTTAGCAGATATTTTCCTTACTTCTAATTTTGAAGAGAATAAATTATACCTTAACCAAGGAGATTTTAAATTCAAAGATATTTCTTCCGAATCAGGAATTAATGAATCCAAGTTTTGGTCTACGGGCGTAACCTTTGCCGATGTTAATGGAGATGGTCTATTAGATATTTATGTATGTAATTCCGGATCAAGAGATGATCGTGGAAATCAATTATTCCTGAATCAAGGAATAAAAAATGGAATACCTAGCTTTAAAAATATTGCTCAAGAAGTTGGACTTTTAGATGGGGGTTTATCTACCCATGCCGCTTTTTTTGATTATGATAATGATGGAGATTTAGATATGTATCTCCTAAATAATTCATTCACCCCAATCGATCGTTTAGGCTATACAAATTTAAGAAATGAAAGAGATCGATTAGGTGGAGATAAATTTTTTAAAAACCTCTTGGCTGAATCTGGAGAACTTAAATTTGAAGATGTTTCTGAAAAAGCAGGTATTTATGGTTCTTTAATCGGCTTTGGGCTTGGCATTACCATCGGAGATGTAAACAATGATGGATGGCAAGATATTTATATTTCCAATGATTTTTATGAAAGAGATTATTTGTATATAAATCAAAAAAATGGAAGTTTTAAGGAAGATCTTGAAAATCAAATGCCCCATATCTCCTTATCTTCCATGGGGGCCGACATCGCCGATATAAATAATGATGGAAACTTGGATATTTTCGTTACAGACATGCTTCCAGGTAATGATTATCGTTTAAAAACTACTTCCGTTTTCGAAGGTCATAACCTTGTTCGTTTGAAAGAATCTAGAGGATTTTGGAATCAATATATGCGAAATAATCTTCATTTAAATAATGGAGATGATACCTTTACCGAAATTGGACAATTTTCTGGGGTTCATGCTACGGATTGGTCTTGGGGAGCATTGATTTTTGATATGGATAACGATGGTAAAAAGGACCTTTATGTGGCGAATGGTATTCTGAAGAATTTGACAGATCAGGATTTTGTTCAATACCTAGGAGATAGAAATACTATGCAGGCAATGCTTAATGGTAAAAAATTCGATTATAAAGAATTTACCGATAAAATGACCTCTGACCCTATTTCCAATTATGCTTATAAAAACGAAGGAAATTTGAAGTTTACCAATTTAGTAGAAGATTGGGGTTTAAAAGGTCCAGGCTTTTCCAATGGTTCAGCTTATGGAGATTTAGACAATGATGGAGATTTAGATTTAGTAGTGAATAATCAAAATAATCCTGTCTCAATCTATAAAAACCAATCCAATGAAAAATTTGGCTATCATTTCTTAAAATTAAATATTGAAGGTGATGGTTATAATAAATTTGGGGTTGGAGCTAAAATTATCCTTTATCAATCCAAGGAATCCCAAGTTTTACACCAAATGCCTAATAGAGGCTTTCAGTCCTCCTCAGATTTATCCCTCGTTTTTGGTTTAGGAGAAAACCCTTCCATAGATTCTTTACGTATTATTTGGCCAAACTTTAAAACTGAATTGATTAAAAATCCGAAATCAGATCAAATTTTGAATTTAAATATTCGGAATGCCAAGGATACCTACAGCTTTAAATCAAATTCAATTCCAAATGGATATTTTGAAAACCTCCAAGGGGCTTTAGAATATACCCATAAAGAAAATGAATTTATGGATTATGATAGAGATGTATTAATCAAACAGAAATTTTCAACACTTGGGCCTGCACTTGCCACCGGAGATATAAACGGGGATGGTAGGGAAGATATTTTCATAGGAGGGGCTTCAGGCTATGAGAATAAAGTCTTTTTGCAAAATGCAGATGGTCGTTTTACTTCAAAGCCATTCGTTAAATTTAACCCAAAATCTGAAGCCGTGGATGCCGTTTTAGTTGACGTGGACCAAGATAATGATTTAGATTTAATCGTTGTGACAGGTGGAAATGAATTTGAAGAAAAAGATCCTGAATTAGCGGATGAACTTTATTTAAATGATGGAAAAGGTAATTTTAAATATTCATTAGGGCTACCTGGGTTAAATGATTTTGGTTCTTGTATTTCAGTAAGTGATTTTGACCATGATGGAGATATAGATTTATTCATTGGTTCTAGAATGATTCCTGGCAAATATGGACTAGATCCTCGATCAAGCTTATTGGTAAATAATGGAAGAGGAGAATTTGTCAATTATTCCAAAAGATTTATGGAAGATATTGAAAATCTTGGTATGGTAACTGATGCCCAGTTTGGTGATATTGATGGCGATGGTTGGGATGATTTAATCATTGTTCAAGATTGGGGTCCTATTAAAGTTTATCATAATAAAAAAGGTAGGAAATTTGAATCCAGTACCATTCAAGGAACTGAGGGTATGTGGAAATCCGTTCAATTAGCAGATACCGATGGAGATGGCGATTTGGATTTCATTGCAGGAAATATCGGCAAAAATTCTAAAATTTTCTGTTCCCCAGAACATCCTGCAAAGATGGAAATTAATGATTTTGATTTGAATGGTTCCTACGAACAAATCATCTCTTGTATCACAGAAGATGGTCAGTCCTATCCAATGGTTTTAAAAAATGAATTAGCAAAGGCTATTCCAAGTATTCAAACTAAATTTTTAAAATATAAAGATTTTGCTTCGAAAAAAACAGAAGAATTATTTTCCCAAGATCAATTAAATGGTATGATTACAAAAGAAATTGTTGAGGATAAAACCCTAGTTTTTGAAAATGATGGAAAGGGAAACTTCCTAGCAAAAGAACTTCCTTATCAAGTTCAACTTTCTTCAATACATACAAGTATCGTGAGAGATTTTGATAAAGATGGTAAACCAGACATTTATCTTCTTGGCAATTTCTTCGATTATCTTCCTGAGTTTGGAAAACAAGACGGGAATTATGGTGTATTATTAAGAGGATTAGGGAAAAATCAATTTGAATTTGTTCCAAATAAAAAATCAGGAATTTTGATAAAAGGACAAGTTAGACACTCAGCTATTGTGCCAAGTTCAAAAGGAGATTTAATCATTTTAGTGAAAAATAATGAATCCGCTCAAACTATTAAAATTAAGTAGCCAATTTAAATTAACCATTATGAAAAAATCAATTTTATTCATTTTATTTTCAATTCTTGTTTTATCCAATTGTACTAGTTCCAATGAACCGCCTCTTTTTACCCAATTAGATGCTGAAAAAACGGGAGTTGATTTTAAAAACGATATTGTTGAAACAAAGGAATTTAATATTTTAGATTATTTATACTTCTATAATGGAGGTGGAGTTTCTACAGGAGATATTAATAATGATGGACTTGTGGATATATTTTTTGTGTCTAATCAAGGAAAAAATAAATTATATCTGAATAAAGGAAATTTTCAATTTGAGGATATCTCTGAATCAGCTGGAGTTGAAGGTTATGCAGATTGGCAAACGGGTTCTACCATGGCTGATGTAAACGGAGATGGCTTATTAGATATTTATATTTCTGCAGTTGCAAATTACCATGGATTAGAAGGTGCAAATGAATTATACATTAACAATGGTGATTTAACTTTCTCAGAAAAAGCCTCGGATTATCATTTAGATTTTACAGGTTTTGCCACTCAAGCAGCCTTTTTTGATTATGATAAAGACGGAGATTTGGATTGTTATTTGCTTAATCATGCAGTGCATAATACGCGTTCCTATGATCGTGTAAATACTCGCTCCCTAAAGGATAATGAAGCAGGAGATTATTTATATCGAAATGATGGAGATATTTTTACAGATGTTTCCAAAGAAGCAGGAATTTATCAAGCTGCGATGGGCTATGGTTTAGGGATTTCTGTAGGAGATTTAAATGCAGATGGATGGGATGATATTTATGTAAGTAATGATTTCCATGAAGATGATTATTATTATGTGAATCAAGGAGATGGGACATTCAAAGAAGAAGTTAAAAAGCATTTTAAACATTTGAGTAGATATTCAATGGGAAATGATATTGCGGATATCAATAATGATGGATTTCAAGATATCATGACCCTAGACATGTTCCCGGAAGATGAAAAAGTTGAAAAATCTTCTGTCGGAGAAGATGCATTGGATATTTATTTATACAAACTTCAATTTGGATATTTTAATCAATATTCAAGGAATACACTTCAAATTAATTTATCAGGAAAGAAATTTTCGGATGTAGCATCTTCTTCAGGAGTTTCTGCAACGGATTGGTCTTGGTCTACTTTAATGACTGATTTTGACCAAGATGGTATCAAGGATATTTTTATTACTAACGGAATTAAAAGAAGACCCAATGATTTAGATTATTTGAAATTCGTTGTTTCGGATTCATTGCATTATGGTTTGCCAATATCTAAGTCATTGGAGCAAGAGGCTTTAGATAAAATGCCCGATGGAAAATGGCATAATTATTATTATAAGGGATCAGAAACCTTAAAATTTGAAGATAAATCTGAAGCTTATGGTTTTGGTGCTAAAACTATTTCCAATGGCTCTTCCTATGCCGATTTAGATAATGATGGAGATTTGGATTTAATCGTGAATAATATAAATGAGTTTGCGGGGATATTTCAAAATAATATTCAAGAGAATTCTCATCCTAATTATATAAAATTGAAATTTGAAGGAGAGAAAGCAAATAAGTTTGGAATAGGAGCCAAGGTTTATATTGAAACTAAAGCAGGAATGCAATTTCAAGAGTTGATGTCTACCAGAGGATTTTTGAGTTCTGTAGATCAGAAATTAATATTTGGAATAGGGCAAGATTCTACTATTCATTCCATGAAAATCATCTGGCCTTCCAATAAAATGCAGGTAATTGAATTGCCAAAAATCAATCAAGAATTAATAATCAAAGAAGTAGATGCGAATTTAGAGGCAGATTATGATCTTTTGAATAAAAGGGTAGAACCAATTTATGAAGAAATAACAGAGACGGTGAATATTCCTTATAAGCATGAAGAGAATATCTATTTTGATTTTAATAGAGAATCATTGATTCCTTTTAAAGTATCTACGGAAGGACCAAAAATAGCACTTGGAGATATCAATGGAGACGGTAAAGAGGATTTTTATATAGGAGGAGCTAAGCATCAGCCAGGTAAATTATTTTTACAAACCGAAAATGGTTTTAAGGAATTTGACCAAGAATTTATGCATGCAGATTCAGTTTACGAAGATGTAGATGCCTTATTTTTTGATGCTGATAATGATAAGGATTTAGATTTATATGTTGTTTCTGGGGGAAATGAATATTTTGATAATATGCCTCAGCAATTGGATCGATTATATTTAAATGATGGGAC
>CAZVFE010000092.1:0-1433 GCA_964626405.1 uncultured Cytophagales bacterium
CTAATACACGAAGAGAACGGTTTACCTCTACTGTAAAGTCTACGTGACCCGGAGTGTCAATAATGTTAATATGGTAATCGTTTCCACGATATGGCCATTTTACGGTTGTTGCAGCGGAAGTAATGGTAATACCTCTTTCTTGCTCCTGCTCCATCCAGTCCATAGTAGCTGCACCATCGTGAACCTCCCCAATTTTGTGGCTTACCCCAGAATAGAAAAGAATTCTTTCTGTAGTTGTGGTTTTACCAGCATCAATGTGGGCGGCAATACCAATGTTTCTAGTGAATTTTAAATCGCGTGACATTTTAAAATTATTTGTTTTTAAATACTATTAAACAATATCAAATAATTGGACAATTTCAAATTGAAATTTCGTTTACCAATTTTCAAGGTGCAAAATTACTGAAACTTAATGAAATACAAAAACTTTTTAACATACTTCGATAGTATTTTACAATTAATTTATGTCCCAAAATGCCTGACTTGCCACGAGAGCCTCTTTTTGGGAGAAAAATTTATTTGTACTTCCTGTAGATATTCCGTTCCAAAACTTGGATTTAGACAATTTGATCAATTATGGATCAAGGAAAAGTTTTATGGACATATTCCTTATGATCAAATTTATGCCTTTTTAGGTTTTTATTCTGGAGGGATTGTTCAGAAAATCATGCATGAAATAAAATACCGAGGAAAGAAAGAATTGGCGAAAGAAATGGGACGTTGGATGGCCATAGAATTATTGGAAAATGAGATTAATTTGGAGGCGGATTTAATCATTCCAATTCCACTTGCGAAATCAAGAAAAAGGGAGCGAGGGTATAATCAGGCGGAGGAAATTGCAAAAGGGATATCTGAAATTCTTTTTATTCCCTTGGAATTACAGGCCTTGATACGGAAAGAGGGGTCAAAATCTTTAGTGAAATTGAATAAACAGGAAAGAAAAGAGGAATTGAAGGAGGTTTTTAAAATAAAGGATCCGGAAAAAATAAATGGTAAGAGGATCATTCTTTTGGATGATACCCTTACCACTGGGGCCACATTAATCTCCGCTTCGGAGGTTTTATGGGAAAATAATATTGATAGCCTAAAAATTCTTTGTTTGGCTGCTGTAAAATAAATTAACGATTTTTTCCAGCAGAGATCATGGCACATCTAAATCCAATTGTACTGGAAGAGGAATCTTGATCCATGAATCTTCTTGTTCCAGGAACTAACCAAAATGCAACATCCGACCACGATCCGCCTTTGTATACACGGGATTTATTGGATATTAAAGACTGGAAATTTTTAGAATCATAATTTTTTTCTTCATCTAAAAAATCATTTCGTCTAACAGGATTTAAATCATTGAAATCTCTGTAGGAATTAGGACGATATATATCATATACCCATTCATTTACATTCCCTGCCATTTGGTAAAGTCCGAAATCATT
>CAZVFE010000092.1:1533-5531 GCA_964626405.1 uncultured Cytophagales bacterium
GTTCTCCATTTACAATAATCATTTGCTTGAACCCAAGAAACACCTACCACAGGATACATTCTAAATCCTGGATATCTTAAATATTGCTCTACATACGGGTCGTTAAATGCTAATTCATTTCTCCAAACAGTTGTGTCTGGTAAGGCTGCTTCATAATAGGCTTCTGTTGAATCCTTTTGAATGGAAAATAAATATTCTAAATAGTGGATATTCGCTATCTCTGTTTCATCCATATAAAATGATTGTACAGAAACAGTTCTTTCAATATTATTATTTAATCCTACAACATCTTCCTCAATCGTTCCCATGGTGAATCTACCGCCTTCAATATAAACTAGATTAGGACCTGCAATTTGTCCTTGAAAATTCTTGTCTACCTGAAAACCGTTTTCCTGATTGTAGGCTATCCCAGTGGTGGAGGATACATTCCCGATATTTGTGCTAGAACCTTGGCCTTTTTTACCAAAACAAGAACTTAAAATAAGTCCTACTCCTATAATTATTCCTAGCTTCTTATATTCTAAAAACATTTTTAACATATACTTATATAGTAAGTAGCAAATTTAATGAAAAGGAATTAATAGCCAAATTTATCCTAAAGGATTTATCCGCCAATTTCAAATAATACTTTTTGAATATTTTCGATTTGAAGGATATCATTTATTTGCAAAATTAATTGGTTTCCCTTTTCTCTTAACTGGCATTTCCCTTTATTGTTGTTTACAAACTGAATTATTTTCTCAATTTTTAAAGGGCTTTCTCCGGTTGAGATATTGGTCTTATTAACGAAATAAAGTTTTAATATTGTGTTTTTTAGTAAAATTTTCTCAATTAATTGTTCTTGGGCCTTCCATCTGCATTTTACTAATTCGATTAAATCGAATACTTCCGCAGGAATTTTACCAAATCGATCTTCCAAATTTTTCAATAATTCGTCTAATCCTTCCTGGTTTTCAATTTCATCCAATTGGGTATAAATACTTAATCTTTCATTAATTGAAGAAATATAATTTTCAGGTATTAATGCTCTTAAATCCGTTTCAATGGTACAATCAACCTTGATTTTTTCTGTTTTTTCTCTTAGGCTTTCTTCAAATAAAGCTTTAAATTCATTCTCTTTTAATTCTTGAACTGCTTCATCCAATATTTTATGATACATTTCAAAGCCTAGGTCATTGATGAATCCAGATTGTTCTGCTCCCAGTAAATTTCCAGCTCCTCTTATGTCTAAATCCCTCATGGCTACTTTGATTCCATCACCTAAATCTGAAAATTCCTCTAAAGCACTTAATCTTTTTTTAGCGTCGGAGGTCATTGTACTTAGACTTGGAACAACCATATAGCAAAAGGCTTTTTTATTGGAACGCCCTACTCTCCCACGCATTTGATGTAAATCTGAAAGTCCAAATTGATGGGCATTATTGATAAAAATCGTATTGGCATTGGGTACGTCTAGTCCTGATTCAATAATATTTGTGGCTACTAAAACATCATAATTGCCTTCCATGAAATTAATCATGATATTCTCCAATTTCTCACCTTCCATTTGTCCGTGAGCAACTGCGATTTTCGCATCAGGGACTAACCTCAATATTTGATTGGCTATGGATTCTAAATTTGAAATACGATTATTTACTACAAATACTTGTCCACCTCTGTTGATTTCCGCATGAATGGCATCTCGCAATAATTCATCAGACATGACCACCAATTTGGTTTCAACAGGAAGCCTATTAGGAGGCGGAGTAGCAATTACTGAAAGGTCTCTTGCACCCATGAGTGAAAAATGCAATGTCCTTGGTATGGGCGTTGCAGTAAGAGTAAGGCAATCTACTCCAACCCTAAATTCTTTTAGTTTATCTTTTACCTTTACCCCAAACTTTTGCTCTTCGTCGATAATCAATAATCCCAAATCTTTAAATTTAACATCTTTATTGACTATCCGGTGGGTCCCAATTAGGATGTCTGTCTCTCCTGATTCTACTCTTTTAAGAGTTTCATTTATTTTTTTGGTTGATTTAAACCGGTTGATATATTCAACTTTGCATGGGAATTCGGCGAGTCTTTCATGAAAAGTTCGGAAATGTTGCATGGCCAAAACAGTGGTGGGCACCAAAACGGCCACTTGTTTAGAATCTGCAACCGCTTTAAAAGCCGCTCGAATGGCTACTTCAGTTTTCCCAAATCCAACATCCCCACAGACTAATCTATCCATTGGGTGAGGTTTTTCCATATCTATTTTGAAATCTGCAGTAGCTTTTGCCTGGTCTGGGGTATCTTCATAAAAAAACGAGGATTCTAATTCTGCCTGCATAAAGGTATCCGCACTATAGGCAAAACCAGGTGCTTCTTTTCGTTTTGCATATAATTGAATCAGTTCCTTGGCAATGTCCTTTACCTGTTTCTTTACTTTTGATTTTTTATTTTCCCATTCTGGTGAACCCAATTTGGAAATATTGGGTAATTCCCCTTCTTTCCCTGCATATTTTGAAATTTTATGTAGGGAATGAATGGAAACAGAAAGTAAATCATTATCTCTATAAACGAGTCTTAAAACTTCTTGGTCATCGCCATTTGGGGTTTTTATCTTTGTTAATCCAGCAAATCTACCTATTCCATAATCCACATGGGTAACAAAATCTCCTACCTGCAGAGACCTTAGTTCTTTTAGGGTTAGGGCTTTATTTTTTGAAAAACGATTTTTTTCTTTGTATCGAAAATATTTTTCAAAAATTTGATGATCCGGATAAAAGGCAATTTTCAATTGATCATCTATAAACCCCTCTGCCAATGAAATTTGTAAGGTGGTGAATTTTATGGAAGAATTAATTTCATTAAAAATCACCTCGAGTCTTTCCAACTGCCTTGGAGAATCAGAGCAAATGATATTCATATAATTATGCGTCTGATTGTCTAATAAGGCTTCCGCTAAACGGTTAAAATCTTTTTTAAAGGATCCAGGATTTTTGGAAAAAAATTGGATGGTTTCAGCATTTTTGAAATTTGATTTTCTGCCAAATTCAATAATATTGAATTTCTTAAAATGTCCTTGAATTTGTTTTTTAGTTTCCCATTTTTCTCCAATATTCCCCATTATTTGAATATCTCCGCCGGATTTTAATTTTCTAGAATAATATTCTTCTAGTTTCTCATTAAATTCGTCTAGAGCGGCATTGGATACGGCATAGTCTTTGATATAAACAAGCGTATTTTGGGGAAGGAAATGGAAAAAGCTTTCCCTGCTTTCCGAAAATATTTTATGATTGATATTGGGGATAATATGGAGATTTGAAACGGACTGAATAGACAATTGTGATTCAGGATTGAAGGTTCGGATACTTTCAATTTCATTTCCAAATAAATCTATTCGATAGGGGAATTCCGCCGCATAGGAGAATATATCTACTATACCTCCTCTTATGGAATATTGACCCGCCTCATAAACAAAATCTGTTCGCTCAAAATCCCATTCATTTAAAACTTCCGATAAAAATTCTAAGTCTAAACTTTGGCCTACTTTTAGAGAAAAAGTATTTTTTACAAAAGATTTTTTATTCAAAACTTTTTCTGGAAGGGCCTCTGGGTAGGTAATTATAAAGAGTTTTTGATTGGAAATATTATTTAAAATATTTAAAATTTCCGCTCGCATTAATACGTTTGCATTATCAATTTCTTCCCATTCAAAAGGTTGTTTTTGCGATGCTGGGAATAGTAAAATTCTATCCTCTCCATTCAAAGCCTGTAAATCATTCAATAAGTAATTCGCTTCCTCTTTATCCGAACAAACCACCAAATAACAATAATTTTCCTGTGCAATTCCGCTAAGAATTACCGCGTCTAATGAGCCAGAAAGTCCTTTAAAATGAAAATTTTCTTGAGAAAGGGTAAAATGAACCTTGTCGGAAATCGATTTTATGATTCCGTCTTTTTGGTATAACGATAAAAAATCCTTTACTATCACTAACCTTTTTTTCGAATAGGTTGCAAATATAGTAAAA
>CAZVFE010000093.1:0-5505 GCA_964626405.1 uncultured Cytophagales bacterium
GTTCGATGGTCAGTTGAACCCGTTCGATTTTGGCATCGGATACTTCTAGCACTTTGAAAGAGAATTTATCAATTTCTATGACTTGATTTTCAGCTGGGAAATCTTCGTAATTGGCAAATAACATCCCTGAAATTGTATCGTAATCTCCCTCAGGAAGATTCAATTTATATTTTTCGTTAAGGTATTCTATTTCTTGTCGACCAGATAAAATAAAGGTATTTTGATCTATTTGTTTTTCTTCCCAATCTTCTGAATCATCAAATTCATCCTGTATTTCTCCGAAGATTTTTTCCATTACATCTTCCATGGATACTAATCCGGAAGTAGAACCAAATTCATCTACCACCAATGCCAAAGATTTTCTCTCCTTGGATAATTTTAACATTAAATCATTGGCCATCATGGCTTCTGGGACAATTAAAATCGTATTTAAAATTGAATTAATATCTTTAGGCTTTTTAAATAAGGCCATGGAATGACAATATCCGATTACATCTTCTAAGCTTTCCTTATAAATTAGAACTTTTGAATGGCCAGATTCCACAAATACTTCCTTCAATTTTTCAATTCCATCCTCTAAATCAATTGCCGTAATTTCCGTCCGAGGAATCATACAATCCCTTACACGAACCTCCTTAAATTCAAGGGCATTATGGAATATTTTTGCATCCACTTCCGATAAATCCTCATCCTCTGGTTGGTTATTTAAATTCTGGAAATAATGGTTTAAGTCGGTAAGTCCGAAAGCGGGTTTTTCTTCCGAATATTTCAATCTTAGAACTTTAAGAATAAATAATTTTGAAAGCTCTACGATAAACCATACAAAAGGATAAAGTAAATAATAGATGATGGCAATCGGGATGGCCAACCATTCTAAAATTAAATCTGGATTTATTAAAAATAAACTTTTTGGGGTATATTCTGAGGTTATCAATAATATCACCGTTGCCAATAAGGAAGCGATAAATCGAAGAAAAACCTCATTGATTGAAAGGGGGATTATTCCAACCAAAAAATGATAAAGGCTTTCTTCCATGAAGATTCCATATAATACAAGAGCTAGGGTATTCCCTACCAACATGGTACCAATAAAATGGGAGGGTTTATTATTGAAAAATGATATTATTTTAGCATTCCATTTATTTTGTTTCCCCTTTAATTCAAAATATAATTTATTGGACGAAACATAAGCCATTTCAACTCCCGAAAAAAAAGCGGATAAAATTAATGATATAATGATAAAATTAAATTCGGGGTTTTCAGTCATGATTCATTATTTTTTTGACCGTTTCTTAGTGAATCTTTTTTCTTGTTCTTTTTGCGAATTTTTATCTTTTGCAATACGCATTTGTCTAAAATATTGGTAAACAAATAAAGCAGATATGCAGAACATTAACCAAAAATAATGGTAATTCAATTCTGCCCAAAAATCTCCTCGAATATTTTCGGGAATAGGAGTGTTGAGGTCCATTACCCAAATGATAAAGAAGCCAATACCAACTGCCAGGCTTATTTTTTCTTTTCCACTCATGCGATTGCTTTCGGTTTTAAATATTTTGCCATTGCAATAAAGGTACCTAAAAATAATATAATTGAACCAATCCAAACAAGATTTATCCAAGGTTTTTCAATCGCTTTAATGATAATTAGGTCCTGACTTGTGGTATTTACTGCGAAGGAAAATTCAGAAGTATTGGGATTAATGCCGGTAAATTTAATTTTTATCCCTGATTCAATGCTTTCAAAAGCGGGCATGGCCACCAAGCCATCTTTGATGATGAATTGTGGTTTTAAGCTATATTGAATAAAGTTTTTCCCTAATACAGAGAAATTTGCTTCTACTGCTGCATCTTGTTCACCTAATTCCATTCCATCCACATTCATCACTCTTTCAACCTGATTTAGGGTTACGACAAAATCATTGATAAATAAGGTATCGCCAATTGAAAGGGTATAATTTTGGGTTTCAGACCAATTTTTTTCTTCAGAACCACCTGCTGCTAAGATTGGGTCTAGGGAAACATAGGTATAGATATCGTGACTAGAATTATGTTTAATATCGGGGGAGATGGCTGTTCCCATTTTCGGGTTTACCTGCCAGCGAGGAAATAAAGAAACGGTTTTTCCTTCTTTATCTTTAAATTCTAATTCAAAATAAGTGTTTTCTGGTTCGGTGGTAAGGGTATCGCCTTTATGAATGGTTTCATTTCCAACGATAATATCTTTTAAAGCGACTGTATGAAAATCATTTTCAATCAAATAAAAATCATTTTTGTTGAAATAACCGGGGTAATCTCTTAGGGCGATTTTTCGACCTTTATAAGTAATAGTATAATTCTGCATGGAGGCAGGTTCGCCAAGCCATAAAGGGAGATTTTCTTTATTTTCTTTATTATCGTCTTTGGTAAATTCTTCTGATTTATTGGAAATGGCAAAACCTGAATTATTCAAGGAAACGATTTTAGAATATCCGGAGGAGAATAAAATTCCTACCAGCATGATGGCCAAACCAAAATGGGAAATTGCTCCACCTGAAAGATTGAATTTTGCTTTGATGAGATGAAGAACTATTGAGCCATTGGTTATTATTCCAAAAATGCCTGCGAATAAAAATAAGATATAAATAGGATTGAATACTTCTCCGAAATTAATGGCTAAAATTGTAATGATAGCAGTAATTAAAGTAGGAGTATAAAGTGATTTTAAATTTGCCTTACCTTTTAATTTTCCCCACCAAATATATTGTCCGATTCCTGAGCAAATTCCTACCAAGATATAAATCCAGATTTGAATTTTGCTATAATGTTCTACCTGATCTGCAGGCAAGGCAATATTGGAAAGTATGCCAAAAGATTCTAAAATTTTATTATAAACGGGGATGGAAGTAGTAAAGGTAAGTTGAAATGCCGATAAACCTAAAAGCGAAGCTGAAACGAAAATCCAGAATTCGCGACTATATACTTGTAATTCTTTTTCATCTGAAGGAATATTTTTCCAGCGATAAAAAGCCATTCCTACTGCAACGAATAGGAAGGTTAATAAATAAATTAGTAATTGTCCGGATAAACCAAGATCTGTAAAGGAGTGTACGGAGGCATTTCCTAGGATTCCGGATCTGTTTAAGAAGGTTGAATATAGGACAAGGATAAAGGTTGCAATTACAAGAATTATGGAGGTTTTTAGAGAGCCTGATGATGTTTTTGCGTGAACCATGGTATGGACGGCTGCCACGAGGGTTAACCAAGGGACGAAAGAAGCATTTTCTACGGGGTCCCAGTTCCAATATCCTCCGAAATTTAGGGTTTCATAAGCCCAATATGCGCCCATTGTGATACCAATTCCAAGAATTGCAAGTGAGAATAAGGACCAAGACATAGAAGGCTGGATCCATTCTTTTAATTTATTTTTCCAAAGGCCTGCGATTAAATAGGAAAATGGAACTAAGGTAAGGGCAAAGCCTAGAAAAAGTGTTGGAGGGTGGATGACCATCCAATAATTTTGAAGTAGGGGGTTAAGGCCTCTTCCATCTTCTGGGATGAAATCGGGGTTCATTTGCCAAACAGGAAGATCAGGTTGTGCCTCTCTCAATAATAAGAAAGGAGAAGAGCCGATTTTCAATTCAATACCTGGGATAATGATACCTAAAATCATGGAGGTAAGAAAAGCCTGAACAAGGCTAAAGGTAAACATTACGGGGCCTTCCCATTCTGATTTTTTACTACTTAATAATACCCCAATGATGGCTTGCCAGAATATCCATAATAAGAATGAACCTTCCTGTCCTTCCCAATAGCAAGAGACCATATATCTCAATGGAAGTGCTAAAGAGGAGTGTGTAAAGGCATATTGGTATTCGAAGTAATGATTATAAATTATAATGAAAAGGGAAACTGCTACTCCTATTACTGCCAATAAATGGGTAAAGAAAATGGTTCTTCCAAATTTAAGCCATTCATTTTTTTCTATTTCAATTTTGGAATTACTTGCTTTGAAATAGGAAAAAGTAGCAATTAAAGACGTGATAAAAGAGCTTATCACTAAAATATGTCCAACCTGGCCGATTGTTTCGTGTATCATTATAAATTGGTTTCTTCAATTTTACCTTCTTGATATTTTGAAGGGCATTTTAATAGAATTTTATCACAATAGAAATTATGATCTTGGATATTCATGCTACCGATGAGCACAATTTTTTCAGATTTATCAAAATCTTGGGGTTTTGGCGAGCCGTAAATTACTTTATTTTCTCTTCCTAGGCTATCAATTACGGTAAATTCTAGTCTATTTGCATCGATTTCAGGATTATAAACCATTTCTAGGATTTTACCTTCAGCATCTTTTTTCAATTCGCCCACGACATGCACTTTTTGTTCAGGGCTAGATTGGGCGATTTTTTCAGCTTCGTCAAAACCTACGTAGGTGGAGGCATCTGCTGATGTAATCAGGATGATACCGATGGCTACGGCGATAAGGATTAGTCCAAAAATATGAGATTTTTTCATTTTAGTTTTTCTTATTTAAACGATTTTCTAACTTATTTAGTTTCGAATCGAGTCTAAAAAGGTAGAAGAAAATACCGATTAAAATTACGAGAACAACGGCCACGACGACATAAATTTTACCTTCTTGGCGCATTTTGTCTGCCATTTCAATTTCTTGAGAAAATGCGGAGAAATTGATTAATAATAGGGTAAATATTAGGAATAATTTATTTTTCATCTTCGATATCATTAAGTTTTTCTTCTAATTTTTTAGATTTGATTTTTAGGGAAGTTATCCAGAATCCTAATAAAGTCCATCCGATGATTGCAGGATAGAAGACCATTCTCATTCTATTATCTAGGTCCATTTTATTAAATCCGGGGTTACCGCCATTTCCTGGGTGAAGGGAGTCTGTCATCCTTGGAAGGATCCAGATTAGAACCATAAAAATGACGAAAGCGAAGATATTATATACGTTAGAGATTCTTGCTTTTTGTTGTTCGTCTTGGATGGAGGAACGTACGAGCAGGTAAGCGAGGTAAATTAACATACCTATTGCTACGGAATTCAGTTTTGGATCGTTTGTCCACCAAGCGCCCCAGGTAAATTTTGCCCAGATGCTCCCGGTGATTAGTCCGAGTGTTGCGAAAAGAAGTCCAACTTCCACAAAGGAATTGGATTTCAGGTCATATTGGAGGTCATTGGATTTCAGGTATTTAATGGAGTGGTAGACTGAAGCGATGAGTAGGAAAATCATGGAGAACCACATGGTTACGTGGAAGTATAGATTTCTTACGGTTTCATTTAGGATGGGTTGTCGGGGAACTTGTCCGAGGAAACCTTCCCAGATGGTAAAGATTAGCAGGATGATTGCTAAGTATTTAAAACCTTGTTTTTTTAATTTCTCCATAAGTAGGGGAATAAAATTCCTGAAAGAGTGACTAAAATTACATCGAGTGCAAACAATATTGCAATTTCGTTCCAATTTTCTATTAAACCAAACCCATCCATAGCGCTTTTAGA
>CAZVFE010000094.1:0-5468 GCA_964626405.1 uncultured Cytophagales bacterium
AATATGATATATTCCGTGGTAGATATGGGGACCAATACATTTCAATTATTGGTGGCTCAGAAAAATGAAGGGAAATTTGAAATAAAAGAAAATATTCAGACTCCAGTTCAATTGGGCTTAGGAGCCATGAAAGATTATATCTTGCAACCAGAAGCATTGGAAAGAGCCAAGCTTGCCCTTAAGGAATACGAACAAATTATTCAGTCTTATGGAATAAATGTTCAACCTGTGGCGCTGGGAACTTCCATCCTGCGAAATGCAAAAAATAAAGATGAATTTTTTGATTGGATTCGCTCCAATACCATTATTCAGCCTAAATTAATTTCGGGAGACCAAGAAGCCCAGTTCATCTTTCAAGGCATCCTTCAATCTTTACCTCAAAATTTTGATAAAACAGGTTTAGTGATTGATATTGGAGGTGGCTCAACGGAATTCATTCTTTTTAAAGGAAATGAAATCTTATTTCGACATAGTTTTGAAATAGGTGGACTGAAATTATTGTCTTTATTCGAAAAAGAAGGAGATTTTGATAAAACCCGGTTTTCCGACTTAAAAAAATATATTGAAAAAACCCTTCAGCCTCTTTTTGAAATTGCTAAAGACCAAAAGGGCATTTCCTTGATAGGGTCAGCAGGGGCATTTGAAACTTTCTATGAGCTAGAATGTGGAAATAAAGGAATAGAGAAAAATCATGCCTATTCCAATATTTTAGATCAAACAATTTATGATGAACATGCTCGTTTTATAAAAAGTTCTAGCCTAAATGAAAGAGAAAATATGAAAGGCATGAAAAAATTTAGATCTAGAATTATCCCTTATTCTGTTGGAATAGTGGAGGTTGTAAGAGAAAATTTAACTATCCAGGAAATCATCGTTTCAAATTTTAGTATGAAAGAAGGATATTTTTTCTCAGGGGAATTCCAAAAACTATAGGGAATTTTTAAAAAAAATGGTATTATTGTATTAACTAAAAAACCTTTATAAAACTAAAATTATGGCCATATCTCTTGCCGCTATTTTATTGCAAGTCGATTCAATCATTTCTGATACTAGTCAATACATTGCAGATACCATAACTGCCCCAGTTTTAAATCCTGAATCTACCACGCCGACAGTGGAGGAATTTTCTATGTTGGATTTATTTGAAAAAGGGGGATATGTGATGTATCCGATATTAATATTGTTTGTAGCAGCCGTTTTCTTATTTATTGAACGTTATTTATACATTCGTAAAACCTCTAAACTAGATGCTAATTTCATCAATACCATCAACGATTTATTAGTTGCGGGAAATGTTCAGCATGCCATTACCTATTGTAAAAATTCTCCTTATCCAATCGCTCGTTTATTAGAAAAAGGTCTTACACGTTTAGGTGGGCCAATTAAAGATATCGAATCTGCCATTGAAAATAAGGCTAAAGTGGAGATTTATAATATGGAAAAGAATCTTGGAATTCTTTCTGCCATTGCCAGAATTGCTCCCATGTTCGGTTTCTTAGGTACGGTGACCGGGATGATTCGTACTTTCCATAATATATCCATTTCTAATAAAATTGATATTTCAACCATTGCTTCTGGTATTTATGAAAAAATGGTTACCTCTGCTTCTGGTTTAATTGTGGGTATAATTGCCTATGTTTTATATACTTTGCTGACAACCTCCATTGACCGTACGATCAATAAAATGGAAATCACAGCCATTGATTTCTTAGATATTTTACATAAACCAGCAAGTAAATAATTGAATTATGAATTTTAGAAAAAGAAATAGAGAGGGCTCTGAAGTAGAAACTGGCGCATTGGCTGATATTCTTTTCTTCCTCTTGATGTTTTTCTTGATGATTTCTACCTTGGCTTCACCTGATGCCATTAAACTTCTTTTACCAGAAACTACCAAGCCTCAGAACGCTCCAGCAAATGAGGTGATAAAATTGACAGTTGATGAATTCAAAAACTATTTTATAGATGATGAATTAGTTGATGTGAACTTTCTTGAAGATCAATTAAAACGAACGGTTGAGGCCAAAAAAACGGCCACACTCGTAGTTCGAATGGATAGGAACCAAACGGTTCAAGAACTAACAAATATTTACGATATCGCTGCAAGGTTAAATATGACCATGGTGATGGCAGCAGAAAAACGTAAATAACCAAGAAATCCAATTTTTTAAGCATTATTTTACTAAATTTGCACCATGCAAAAAGTTTTGAAGTTTGGAGGAACTTCAGTAGGCTCCATAGAGAGTATTTCCTCCGTAATTCGTATCCTTAAAAATAATCATTCCGCCAATCAGGAAATTGCAGTGGTATTCTCTGCCATGGGGGGCGTGACTAACCTTTTAATCGAAGCAGGAAATTTAGCTGCTAAGAATAAAACAACGGAAACGAATAATCTAATCACAGATATTGAAAACAGACATTTCGAAGTAATAAAAAAATATATTCCCGTAAAAAATCAATCAGGGGTAATTGCTCAAATTCGTGCAATTATTAATGAATTAAAAGATGTCATTAAAGGGATTCAATTATTAAAAGAAATTTCTCCTAAATCAGCAGCAATTGTTCAGAGTTTCGGAGAACGCCTTTCTGTTCCCATGCTCTACTATATCTTCAAACAAGAAGGTCTTCCAGTAGAAATGGTTGATAGCAGAGAGATTGTTAAAACAAAAAAAGAAGGGAATAAAGACATTGTCGATTTTCCTCAAACTGATAAAAATATTCTTGATCTAGCTTCTTCTTTAAAGGGAAAAATCCCTGTAATTACTGGCTTTATCGCGAGTGATGCGCAAGGAGAAATCACTACCTTGGGAAGAGGGGGCTCAGATTATACTGCCTCCATTTTTGGTGCAGCCCTAAATGTAGATGAAATTGAAATATGGACCGATGTGGATGGTATCATGACTTCGGATCCACGCTTGGTTAAAAATGCCTTTTCAATTCCTGAAATTTCTTATGCGGAGGCAATGGAATTAACTCACTTCGGTGCAAAGGTGATTTATCCACCTTCTCTAATTCCAGCTTTTCTAAAGAATATTCCTATTCGTGTATTGAATACATTTAATACGGATTTTCCAGGGACGATTGTGAAGCCAGAAGTGGAAAATTCCCACGACCTTATTACAGGAATTTCTTCCATAAAAGAAATTGCCTTAGTGAATGTAGAAGGATCTGGGATGATTGGCGTTGCGGGTATTTCCTCCCGAATCTTTACGGTTCTTTCCAAGGAATCTGTTTCGGTGAGTTTGATCTCTCAGGCCTCTTCCGAACATTCCATTTGCTTTGCTGTTGAACCATCTGCAGTGAAGATAGTGGATAAGGTTTTACGTGCTGAATTTGAAAGAGAGTTGGCAAAAGGCCAAATTGAAGATATTTATTTCCAAGAAGACCAGTCGATCATTGCCATTGTAGGAGAAGGCATGAAGCAACATACGGGAATTGCTGGAAAATTATTCTCCGGACTAGGAAAAAATGGCATCAATGTTACAGCCATAGCCCAGGGTTCTTCGGAATTGAATATTTCCGTAGTGATAAATCGAAATGATTTAGCAAAAGCCTTGAATGTGATTCATGAATCCTTTTTCTTCGGACAAATCAAGACTTTAAATTTATTCATTGTTGGATTAGGTTTAATTGGGAAGACCCTATTAGAGCAGTTCAAACAACAAGAGAATTTCTTGGCAAAATACCGCAATGTTCGTATTAAAATCATTGGTGTGGCGAATTCCCGCAAGATGCTTATTGATGAGCAGGGGATTGAATTAGACGATGTTTTTACTCGTTTAGAGGAATCAAAAACGAATTCTGATTTGGCGGTATTCTCAAAAAATATTATTGATTTTAACTTGCCGAATTCAGTCTTTGTAGATTGTACCGCAGATAAAAATATTGTTGAACATTATTTAGGATTATTCCAGGCTTCTGTTTCAGTGGTAACACCGAATAAGGTTGCCAATTCGGGTCCTTATGCAGATTATGTTCAATTACACCAAACAGCTTTGAGCAAAGGGGTGAAATTCTTGTACGAAACCAATGTGGGTGCAGGATTGCCTGTTATCAATACGCTTCAGGGTCTAATAGCTTCTGGAGATCGTTTTGAAAAGATTGAAGGGGTACTTTCAGGTACACTTTCTTATATCTTCAATAATTTTGGTAATGGCACAAGCTTTGCGGAAATCGTCCGCATGGCCAAAGCCAAAGGTTTTACTGAACCAGACCCTCGTGAAGATTTAGGCGGAATGGATGTTGCCCGAAAAATCTTGATACTTTGTCGAGAAATAGGAATGAAATTAGAGCCGTCCGACGTAAAAATTGAGCGAATTATCCCTGAAAATTGTCAGAATGCGCAAACAGTAGATGATTTCTTTGAAGAATTGGAGAAGTCGAACGAATATTTTGAGGAATTAGCAGCCAAGGCAAAGGCGGAGAAGAAGAAATGGCGTTATATTGCTACTTTTGAGAATGGGGGGGTAACGATTGGATTGAGAATGGTGGGAGAGGATCATCCTTTCTTTATGATGGAAGGGGCAGATAATATCATTGCATTTACTACGAAGCGTTATTCAGAGAGGCCATTGGTGATAAAAGGACCAGGTGCGGGTGCGGAAGTAACGGCCTCAGGTGTATTTGCGGATATTGTATCATTAGGAAGTTTTTTAGGATAAAATGAAAAAAATACGTGTATTTGCTCCGGCCACGGTGGCCAATGTAGCTTGTGGATTTGATATCTTCGGGCTGGCAGTGGAGCGTCCGGGCGATATCGTAGAATTAGAGGAAAAAGAAGAACCGGGATTAGTCATTAAGGAAATCACGGGAGATGAGGGGAGGTTGCCAATGGAAGTGGAGAAGAATACTGCTGGAATTGCCATAAAAATGTTTTTAGAGCATTTGGGAATGACAGATAAGGGTTTTTCAATCTCTTTGCACAAGGATATGCCTTTGGGATCAGGATTAGGATCGAGTGCAGCTTCAGCTGTGGCTGGAGTTTATGCAGCGAATGAAATCTTGGGAAGACCGATGGCGGTAAGAGATTTATTGCCTTTTGCGATGGAGGGGGAGCGTGTGGCTTGTGGATCTGCGCATGCCGACAATGTAGCGCCGAGTTTATTGGGGGGCTTTGTGGTGATTCGTTCCTATGAGCCATTGGATATATTTCCGATTAAGGCACCGGAAGATTTATGGGTGGTAATTATTCATCCTCAGGTGGAGGTAAATACGAAAGATGCCCGCTTAATATTAGAAAAAGAAATAACTTTAGGGAATTTAATAAAACAGACTGGTAATGTAGCAGGCTTGGTTATCGGCATGATGGAGGGGAATTATGAATTAATCGGACGATCTTTGGAGGATGTTATCATTGAGCCAGTGAGGTCGATCTTATTACCACAATTTAAGGAGGTAAAGGCCGCTGCAAAATCTGCAGGAGCCTTGGGAGTGTCTATATCAGGATCTGGCCCGTCGATGTTTGCTTT
>CAZVFE010000095.1:0-5443 GCA_964626405.1 uncultured Cytophagales bacterium
GACAATCCGCGTCGGACCCTTCCATGATCGTAGACAAAACCACCAATGAAATTTTCCTTTTTTATAATTTTATGGATTTAACTATCGAAAAAGATATCTATTATTTCCATTATGTAAAAAGTAAGGACAATGGAAAAACATGGTCTAAACCAATCGATATTACCAAAGAAATAATCCTACCAGGTTGGGAAAAAGATTTTAAATTTATTACCTCTGGAAGAGGAATTCAAACAGAATCTGGCCAATTATTGCATTGCTTGGTGAATCTCCAAAAAGGCCTACATGTTTTTGGTAGTGATGATCACGGGATGTCTTGGTATCTTATTCCAAAACCGATAAACCCTGCAGATGAATCAAAAATCATTGAACGAGCAGACGGTTCATGGATGATTAATTCAAGGGTCAGTAAAATAGGAAAACGTTTTAAACATCTTTCCAATAATCAGGGCCAAAATTGGAAATCCTTTGAAGAACCTCAATTGCCAGATCCTGCTTGCAATGCAAGTATTATCCGGTATTCCCTTAAGAAAAAGGGTGACCCAAATAATATTATTCTTTTTTCCAATGCAAATTCTAGTAGTGAAAGGAAGAATATGTCAATAAAATTCAGTTATGATGAAGGCGAAAATTGGTCTGAGGGTTTAACAATTTATCAAGGAAGTGCTGCCTATTCAAGTATGACCATTTTGCCAAATGGAAATATTGGATTATTTTTCGAAAAAGATAATTACTCAAAAAATAGTTTTGTCTCTATTCATCCTTCTAAAATTTTCAATAATCAATAATTTTATAATTTTTAAAAATGAAATTATCCGGTTTAATTTCCGCCCCCTATTTAACGCTTGGCCAGGATGCCATTTTATCCGTTGATTCTATTCCTCGATATCAAAACTATTTAAAATCTAATCAAATTAATGGGGCATTTATCAACGGCTCCACCTCCGTCTTTAGTGCTCTTTCCACCCAAGAAAGAAAAGATAATTTGGATGCTTGGGTAAAATCCAAAGAGTCAAATTTTAAATTAATCAATCACGTTGGTCATACGAATTTGTTTGAGGCCATCGAATTAACCAAACATTCCATTGGGAAAGTAGATGCTATTGCTGCTTTAGCACCTTATTACTTCAAAATTTCTTCCCTAGAAAAACTGATTGAATATTGTAGAAAAATTGCAGAATCTGCTCCAGATATCCCGTTTTATTATTACCATATTCCCGTTTTAACCGGAACGAATGTCTCTATGAAATCATTTATTGATAGAGCAGCAAATGAAATCCCGAATTTTGCAGGAATAAAATTTAGTGAGGCAAATTTTCAAGATTTTCAATATTGCTTAGAATATAATAACCGTTCATTTGACATCTTATTTGGCGTAGATGAAAAATTTTCTTCAACTCTTCCCCTTGGTGCAAAAGGTTGGGTAGGAAGTACCTATAATTTTATTGCACCTTTGTATTTTGAAATCCAAAAACAATTTGATTTAGGGAATGTTCAACAGGCGCATGATTTACAAAAACTTTCCGTTCAATTCGTTGAATACCTGGATGCACAAGGGGGATATTTAGGAATTTCTAAAGGTTTATTGAATCAATTCGGTCTCCAAACAGGTCCTAGTCGGTTTCCTTTTCATACTCCGGAGGATAAATTTTATGATAAAATTATGGAGGATTTGAATCAAATGGGGATCAGTAAATATTTCAATCAATATGAATGATATAAATATTTATTCAGGAATCGAATACCCAATATTATAAGGTACCCAGCCTGCTTGCCTACAATCCCAAACAGGGGCATCTTTGTATCGAATATTATTGAAATTAACATATTCAACTAATTTATTAAAATACTTATTCGGTTCCCCATTGAATCGATCTATTAATATCCTTTTTTTTGTTTTTCCTGCAACAGCAAAATACCCTAATACTTCTTGCTCAGGCTTGTTCGTACAAATTAAATTCCCCAAAATTTGTGCTGGAATTTTATCAAATAAGCCTCCGCCAATTTTCCTTTGATCCTCTAATCTCTTCCAAAAATTAAAATATTTGGAATCCACATGGTATAATTCAAACTGGACAATATAATTGGTAAAATCATTAAAATTCACAGGGGCCGTTTCAACTTTTAATTCTTGTCCATCCACCAAAAAATCATCCAATAAACTTATGGTAGAATTTGGTGGAGCTTGCCAACATTTAGACTTACATTCAGGTACTGGCGCTGGGGGAGGTGGTGGATTCGGACAAGTAGTGAGAAATTCAATAAAATCTTGTCTCTTTATAAAATAAAAATCCTTGATGCTTTTTTGATCCTTTAATTTTAAATCAATATCGAAATGCATATCTTCAATTTTAGCGCCTTCAATAAATTGATATTCAGCTTTAGAAAATTTATTGGGTGCCAATAGGGTTTCTTTTGTAGATTGAATAGTTAATCCATTTTTTGTTTGGATATTTAATTGATAATTTGCTCCTATTTCTCCGATAAAATCATTCGGACTTTGGTATAAACCCGGATCAATTTCTACTAAATCAATTTTTTCATTTTCATTTTTCGTAATAAATACTTCTGCTCCAATAACCGGGTCTCCCACAAACTCGGTTACATCATAGGCATTATAAGCCGTTGTCTGGTTTATTCTAAATAAATAAGGGCCGGGTAAATTTGTCACCTCACCATAAACCACTATTCCTTTGCTAGAATTTTTCGTTTTGAAATCTTCTAATTCTTTTTCACAAGACCAAAGAATACTCATCAAGGAAATTAATAGACTGATTCTTTTCATTAGAATTTAATATGATAGGTGATTGATGGAATCGCAGCTCCCAAGACAGACAATTCAAAGGCTCTTGCTTGGTTGATGGTTCCTGTGCTTGATCGAAAAAATATGGAATAGACATTTGCTCTGGATAAAAGGTTATAGATGGAGAAATTCCAACTCTGTTCTTTTTTATTCCCTCCCTTTGGTTCAATGGTGATTCCCACGTCCAATCTCATATAAAAAGGGATTCTTTCCTGATTTCGCAGAGTAAAACTTGGGGTTGAATATCCATCTAAGACAGGTGCTATATCAGCAATTTCTAGGAAAGTATATTCTCTGCCCCTGTAGGAATAGGTTTTAGGCACTAAACCTTCTCTGGGGAATATTCCATTCGCATAGGCATAATGATAAACCTCATTAAAGGCATAAATTTTATACCTTCCATTTGGAAACGTAATCGGCCTTCCTGAGGAATAATTGAAATTGGCATTAAAGGAAAATCTTCTATTTAAACGGTAATTCCAAACAAATTTTATACTATGAGGAATATCAAAATTAGAAGGGAATTCCTTTCCAAAATTTGCCCCAATTTGTTCCTGATTCGCTATGGATTGTCTAAAACTTCTCGAATATGCATAGGAAATCCACCCAGTGGTTCTTAAACCTCTGGATTTTTTTAACATGAATTCCAATCCATAAGACCTACCTTGTGCATTTAATAATTCCGTTTCAACTGTAGGATTTAAATATAAATTTGCCCCATCAATATAATCTATGATATTTTCATAGGATTTATAATAGGCTTCAATAGAAGATTCAAAACTTCCTCTAGACGCTAATTCCCAATTTTTAAAGATTCCTGCTGAATATTGATCCACAACCTGAGGTTTTACATAAGTATCACTGAATTTCCAAATATCAACAGGCGAGATGGCCATGGTGTTCGACAATAAATGCATGTATTGGCGCATTCTATTGTATCCCATTTTGATTGAACTATATTCTGATAGTCGATAGGAAAGTGAAAGCCTTGGTTCAAATCCTCCATAAGATTTGATGAGTTTTCCTTTGGCATAAATTAGGGTGTCAATCACTGAATAAGGAGTTCTAGGGCTATTTTCAGCATATTTTAATTTTACCCCTTCACCATAATTTCCAAACAGAGAATATCGTAAACCAAGATTTAAATTTAAATTATTGCCGATTGCATAATTTGAATTGAGAAAAATTGCGGCATCCTTTGCCCGCTCAATCGGCATATTAAAATTTTGAATAATTGAATTTTCCGCTGTAGGATGAAAACTCCCTTGATTATTTTCGTAAAAATTAATTTCAAATCCTATTTCATAGGAACTGTTCTTGGAAGCTTCATAAGTCAAAATATCCTTAATTGATTGCTGCTTAATCCGAGGATTCCATTCAAATTCTAAATTGGTCTTTGTCCCCTTAATTCCATATTCATAATCACTGTAAAATGCGATAAAACTATTGGATAATTTAGCATTGATTAGGCTATTAAATTTTAAATTTATC
This sequence comes from uncultured Cytophagales bacterium, assembly GCA_964626405.1. Taxonomy (GTDB): domain Bacteria; phylum Bacteroidota; class Bacteroidia; order Cytophagales; family Spirosomataceae; genus CAZVFE01. The sequence continues at coordinate 4,292 of CAZVFE010000095.1, forward strand.
GATTTCGTATTCCAAAAATAACTTGTGTCTATCCCAAATCTAAATAAATCACCACTTTGGTAATAGCCTAAAGCAATTTTATTTTTCTGATTAATTTGTTGACTTAATTTTAGATTGAAATCATAAAAATTTGCCTTACTTTTTGAAATATCCTTTCCTGGAAAAAAGCCTAGGTAAAAATCAGATAGAGAATACCCTGCTCCTAAAAGGATGGAGGTTTTGTTTGTTTTTATTGGGCCATCTAGGGTAATTTGAGAAGAAAGAGGTCCGAGCCCAATATGTTTATTCCATTTCTCAAAGTCCCCTTCTTTTAATCGCACATTTAAAACGGATGAACTTCTTCCTCCGAAAGTAGAGGGAATACCTCCTTTATAAAGACTTAAGTCTGAAACCAAATTGGAATTAAAGGAGGTAAAAAATCCGAAAAGATGGGAAGTATTGTATAAGGGGACCCCATCTAATAAGACTAAATTTTGATCTACATTTCCACCTCTCACATTGAATCCAGAGGCCCCCTCTCCGATGGTTGAAACCCCGGGCAAGGCTAAAATGCTTCGAACAACATCTACTTCTCCCATGAGGGTCGGCATCTTTCTTAATGTTTTACTAGACATTCGTTCTACACCCGATATTGCTCGTTTTAGACTTTGATCACTTCTTTCAGTAGAAATAATTACTTCATCTAATAATTTAGTAGATTCTTCCAGCTGAAAGGTGATTTCTTGGGAAGTGGAAAGGTCTATTTTCCCATATTGAAATTTATAACCAACCCTCCTGACTCCATAAGCATATTTATTGGCAGGTAAGGTAATTGAAAATTGACCCAATGAATCAGATATGGCAACCAAGGAGACTCCTGAAAAATAAATAGCTGTCCCCGCTAAATTTTCTCCGGTCTGAGCATCCACCGTCTTTCCAGAAAACAAAATAAAATCAGATTTCTGAGAAAAAGACCTATGGCTTAGCAATAAGACAATAAGCCCTATTATTAAAATTAAAGGTGTTTTCAATAATTTAAAATCCAATTTTGAAATATTATTAAGGATCTAAATTACATAGTTTTAGGTTCTTTTATTTACCGCTTATAAAATAATTGGAAATTTCGTTAAATTTTACTAGATTATATATTGCTATGATTGAAGATAAAGTGCT
>CAZVFE010000096.1:0-5433 GCA_964626405.1 uncultured Cytophagales bacterium
TGATTATTTTCTAAAATGGCTGCTACGATTCTAGGTAATGCTAGTGCAGACCCATTCAAAGTATGTAAAATTTCTGTTTTACCCTCTACTTTAGCTCTTAGTTTTAATCTGTTTGATTGGAATGTTTCAAAATTTGAAACAGAACTTACTTCCAACCATCTTTCTTGTGCAGCAGACCAAACTTCCATATCATAAGTTAGTGCAGAAGCAAAACTCATGTCTCCACCACATAAACGTAATACTCGATAATGTAATCCTAATTTTTGTAATAAGCCTTGAACATAAGAAGACATTTCTTCCAAGGTTTGATATGAATTTTCTGGCTTAGTAATTTGTACGATTTCAACTTTATCAAATTGATGTAATCGATTTAAACCACGAACATGCGCGCCCCAAGAACCTGCTTCTCTTCTAAAACATGGGGTATGTCCTGCCACTTTTATTGGAAGGTCTTTAATATCAATTATTTCATCTCGAAATAAATTCGTGATTGGTACCTCTGCCGTTGGGATTAAATACAGTCCTTCTTCTTTTGTGACATACATTTGTCCCTCTTTGTCTGGCAACTGTCCGGTCCCAAATCCAGAATCTTCATTTATTAAAATAGGAGGTTGCACTTCTTTATAGCCATTTTCAATAGCTTGATCTAAAAAGAAATTGATAAGAGCTCTTTGTAATCTAGCTCCTTTCCCTTTATAAACTGGAAAACCTGCACCTGAGATCTTCACTCCTAAATCAAAATCGATAATATCTAGTTTTTTGATTAAATCCCAATGTGGAAGGGCCGTTTCATGTAATTTTGGCGTATCTCCATGGGTTAAGACTACTTCGTTATCTTCTGCAGTTCTACCAGCAGGAACGGATTCATGCGGAAGATTGGGAAGGCTAACAAGAGAATTAAATACTTTTTCTTCCGCAACTTTAATTTCCTCTCCCAGATTTTTTATTTTTTCTTTTAATTCGGTTGTCTGGGCTTTCTTCGCATTTGCCTCTTCCACCTGTCCAGCTTTCATTAATTCTCCAATTGAACGAGAAATTGAATTGGATTGCTCTTGAGCTTGCTCCACTTCTTGCTGAAGTTTTTTTCTTTGCTCATCCAAAGCTAAAATTTCCTCTACCACAGATTGGGCATTAGGAAAATTTTTCTTCTCTAAACCTTTTAGGGTTTTTTCAAAATTAGACTTAATATAATGAATACTTAACATAATTTTTTAAAAGAATAATCCGTCATTCAAAGCATTTAATGCATCTGCTTTGTATTTTGCATCTACTAAGATAGAAATATTATGCTCAGAAGCACCATAAGAAATCATTCTTATTGGGATATTTTCCATTGCTTTTAATACCTTTATCGCAATACCTTCCTTATCAGCACTGAAGTTTCCAACAATACAAATAATAACTTGATTTGAATCGCATTCCTCTAAATCTGAGAATTCGCTTAAATCAGCCATGATTTTATCGAAATTTTTGGTATTGTCGATTGTCACAGAAACAGATACCTCCGAAGTGGTAATCATGTCTACAGGAGTCTTATATTTTTCAAATATTTCGAAAACTTTTCTTAAAAATCCATAAGCATTTAACATCCTTGTTGAATGGATATAAATTGCTGTAATATCATCCTTCGCAGCAATCGCCTTGAACTCAACATTATTGGTTTTTTCAGATATTAAGGTACCATAAGCTTGCGGCTCCATGGTATTTTTAAGTCTTACAGGTACACCTTTGATTTTAGAAGGAGTAATTGTGCTAGGATGTAAAATTTTTGCTCCAAAATAAGCTAATTCTGCCGCCTCTTCAAAGGATAATTCACGAATTGGGAAGGTTTTCTTTACAATTCTTGGATCATTATTATGCATACCATCGATATCCGTCCAAATTTGAACTTCTTCTGCCAAAATCGCTGCACCAACTAATGAAGCAGTATAATCCGACCCTCCTCTTTTTAAATTATCAATTTCTCCTTCAGGATTTCTACAAATAAACCCTTGAGTAATATAAATCAATTGGTCATTATTAAGATCCAATTGAACCTTTATTTTTTCTTCAATCTTCTTTAGAATAGGCTCTCCGTCTCCATCGATTACCATATATTCCAATGCTGGAATTAATTTTACCTCAACCTTTTCTTCTTCAAGATATGCCGTGAACATTTGGGTAGAAAGCAATTCTCCCATAGCCACCATCTCCTTTTCCTGCTTAGCCGAATAAGGTTCAATTTGAATTAGTTCCTTGATCCTTGAAAATTCCTTTTCTATAATTCCTTTCCCTTTTTCTAATCCTTCTGCTGTAGAATATAATTCAGAAAGGAAAGTTTGATAATGCTGATATAAATTTTCGATTATTGTATTAGCCTCGCTAATTTCTCTTTTTTTAACCGATTCAGAAATAGAAATAAGAGAATTAGTACTTCCAGAAAGTGCAGAAAGTACCACAATTTTAGACTTATTATCTTCTGTAATTAATTTTTTAATGGAATGCATACGTTCTGGTTTTCCAACCGACGTACCCCCGAATTTCCAAACTTGCATATAGGATAAATTTACAAATTCAACATTTTTATCGCTGTGATTCCAGCCTCGACACCCTTATTTCCATGCTTTCCTCCTGCTCTATCCAGTGCTTGCTGCATATTGTCTGGAGTTAGTACTCCAAATATAACGGGTTTATCAAATTTTAAATTCACATTAGTAATGCCCTGCGCTACAGCATGTGCTATAAAATCAAAATGTTTTGTCTCTCCTTGAATGATACATCCAATAGTTATAACAGCATCTATTTTTGATTTTGAAGCTAATTTTTGAGCACCTAATGTTAATTCAAAACTACCAGGAACATTCACACGAATAATATTTTTCGGTTTTGCACCTTTTTCAATAAGCGTATCATAAGCTCCTTGATATAAGGCCTCCGTTATTTCTTCGTTCCACTCAGATACAACTATACCAAATTTCTTGTTGCTAATATCTGGTAAACCTTCTGAATTGAATTCACTAAGATTTTTATTCGCTGATGACATCTGATGCGCTTTCCAACATTCCCTTATATTTCTTTGCAGCCATAGCTTCCGGAGCAATAGGGTAGTTATCTATGATTTTTGAATATGTTTCAATTGCCTCCTGATTATCTTCATTTGCTTCATAAGCAATTGCTAATTTTAATAAATAACCTGGAGTAAAGGTATCATTTGGCTTATATTCAGATGCCTTAACTAAATAAGGGATTGCCTCAGAATAGGCTTTAGTTTCCATGTAACAATCACCTATTAAAGCATAAGCTCTTGCTTGGACTAATAAATCTCCACTTTCAAAATTCTTTAATTTTTCAATTGCATCATTAAATCTTCCTTGCTTCATGTAAGAAACACCTAAATAAAAATCAGCTAAATTTTGAGTAGATCCTCCAAATTCATCAGAAATTGCTAATAATTCCTGGTTTGCAGTGTTTAATGAATCAGCTTCAAAAGCATATACCGCGGAGAACAATTTCTTCTCTCCTTCCTCTGCTTGTGAATTTTGATAATATTTATTTCCGAAAAAAGCAGCCAACCCAATCACAGCAATTCCTGCAATGATATAAATCGTCTTACTATTTTTTTCAATAGTTTTTTCGAATTTTGTAACCTCTTCTCTCAAAGCCTCCGGGCTTTCGATAATTTCAATGGATTCTTTTAAATCTTTTTTTGCCATAACTGTTCCTAAATCAGGAATTTAAACTTTAATTTCCCTAAAAAATTTACAAGGGTCTGCAAAATTATAAAATCTTGTTAATTTGTGGTAATATTTCCTAAATCTTTTCGCCATAAATTTAAAAAAACTTAAATTTGTTTACTTAAATGTTTAATTAATATTCTGAAAATTTGAGAAATACAAGCCTAAATAGTATAAATAACGAAAACTTCGATTTAGTAGTTGTAGGAGGTGGTGCCAGTGGTGCAGGTATAGCTTTGGATGCTGTTCTACGAGGTTATAAAGTTTTATTAGTAGAAAAAGGTGATTTTGCTTCTCAAACTTCCTCAAAATCAACTAAATTAATTCATGGTGGAGTAAGGTATTTAGAACAAGCAGTAAAGAAATTTGATTTTTCTCAATTGAAAATGGTTTATAAAGCATTGCATGAAAGAAAAAACATGATTAACAATGCTCCTCATTTAAGTAAACCACTTGCCTTAATAACCCCTTGTTATTCAATTTTTGAAAAAATTTATTATGGCATCGGGATGAAAATCTATGATTTATTGGCAGGTTCTACCAATCTTAAATCCTCCCGATTCCTAACGAATTCTAAGGTGAAAGAAATTTGTCCAGGAATGAACACCCAAGGCATGGTAGGAGGTATCCTATATTATGATGGACAAATGAATGATGCAAGATATAATTTAAGTATTATATTTTCAGCCCAAAAATTAGGCGCCATTTGTTTGAATTATACCTCATTGGTTTCTTTGAAGAAAAAGCAATCTAAATTTAATTTAATCCTAAGGGATGAAATTACTGGAGAAAATTATACCATTCAATCTAAAGCAGTAATCAATGCCACCGGTCCTTTCTCAGATCATATTCGTTTAATGGCTAATCCCAAACTTTCAGAAAGAATGACTGTAAGTCGCGGGGCTCACATAGTGTTGGATTCAAGTTTTTTCCCAGGTGAAAATTCATTATTAATTCCAAAGACTAAGGATGGTCGGGTAATTTTTGTTATACCTTTCCGTTCCTACACCTTGATAGGAACTACAGATGACCCCGATCAACTTTCGGAAAATCCTGAAATATTAGAAACAGAAAAAGAATATTTATTGAATTATTTCAATCTATATGCGCATAAACAAGCTACCAAGGAGGATATTAAAGGTGTGTTTGTGGGACAAAGGCCTTTAGTTTCCATGCATCCGGACGAAGAGAAAGATACTAAATCTTTGGTTCGTGATCACCTTGTAGAATATGATAATGAGTCTGGCTTGATTAGTATTTTAGGTGGAAAATGGACAACCTACCGCGTAATGGCAGAGGATACGGTGGATACAATGGAGAAAAAAATATTTAAGAAAGAGCCTGCTGAATGTAAAACACCTAATTTTATTTTAGTTGGGGGAGAAAAATTTGATCATTCTCTTTTAAAAGATATTCAATTAGACCCAAAAGAAAAAGACCAAATTTTGGCTCATTGGCATGAAATATACGGTTCAGAATCAGTAAAAGTTAAGGAAATATGTAATTCTCAAGAAAATGGTTGGGAACCAATTTTAACTGGTTACCCCTATAGAAAAGGAGAAATTGCGTATTTGAAAAATTTTGAATCGGTGGTTAAAAATCAAGATATAGTAGACCGCAGATGGGGAATAAGCCTTAGAGATATTAAGTTATCTGAGGCGATATTGAAATTAATTAGTGAAGAGTAAAGGCACGATATCTCATGTCTTCACTCTTCACT
>CAZVFE010000097.1:0-5416 GCA_964626405.1 uncultured Cytophagales bacterium
TTTAAAAAAATAGGCATTAACACCCTTTTATCATCACGTCAAAGAACTTGCAAAACTCAATCCTAAATTATTTCTAACCAAAATGTCGTTTTACTGTGGATTAGGCCACTTCTTTCGTGGACCTGTCCAAATCGGAATGCAAAGTTGCACTATTTTTTTTCTTTATCCAAATACCTTGTTAAAAAAAATTAAATAAATTTATAAATGCTTGAAAATCAAGCTCAAATTTTTTAAAATTTTTTACTATAAAAATTATATGAAGAAACTATATCTTGAAAAAATGCAAATTTCCCTAACTTTATTCTCAATGTCGCAAACTTAAAAAATTCAATAAATGGAAATATAAAACACTTATTTCCGCAAAAATATCTTACCTAAATATGAGATTAATGCAAAATCCCTCAGCGATTTTGAATGAATTAAGTCGATAAAAATGGATAACGATAATCATTTACTGGATTTAAAACATCCTTAACTGCCCGAGGGCTCGTCCAACGTAATAAATTCAAATAAGACCCTGCCTTATCGTTCGTCCCTGAGGCTCTTGCACCTCCAAAGGGTTGCTGTCCTACAATTGCCCCAGTTGGTTTATCATTTATATATAAATTCCCCGCTGCATGCATCAAGGCATTCATTGCTTCTTGAGTAGCATATACATCATTTGAATATATTGCTCCAGTTAATGCATATGGTGAGGTAGAATTCACCAATTCCAAAGTAGATTTCCAATCTTCATCTTCATAAACATATAGTGTAAGAACTGGACCGAATATCTCTTCTTCCATGGTAATAGAATGAGGATTCTTGGTTAGGAAAACAGTTGGTTCAATAAAATATCCTTTAGAATCATCATAATTCCCTCCGGCTATACATTCAACCTGCCTATCGGATTTTCCTAAATCAATGTATCGTGTAATTTTTGAAAAGGCCCGTTCATCGATTACAGCATTTACAAAATTCTGGAAATCTTCGGGTGGCCCCATTTTTATAGATTTCAATTCTTCAATTAAAATTTCCTTGGTTTCATTCCAAATGCTTTGAGGAATATAGCCTCTTGAAGCTGCAGAACATTTTTGTCCTTGAAATTCGAAGGCTCCACGTATCAATCCAGCCACCAATTCTTTTGGATTAGCTGAAGGGTGAGCCAAAACAAAGTCTTTACCTCCTGTCTCCCCAACTATTCTCGGGTAAGATTTATAATTTGAAATATTATTCCCTATCTGCTTCCAAATAGTTTGAAAAACTGCTGTTGAACCAGTAAAATGAATACCTGCAAAATCTGGGTGGCTAAAAACTACCTCTCCAGCCTCCGGACCATCTGCAAAAACCAGATTAATTACCCCAGGAGGTAAACCTGCCTCCTCCAAAATGTCCATAATTAATCCAGCAGAATAAATCTGAGTAGGTGCCGGTTTCCAAACCACTACATTTCCCATAATGGCAGCAGAAGTAGGAAGATTACCCGCAATGGCTGTAAAATTAAAAGGAGTCAAAGCATAAATAAAACCCTCAAGTGGTCGATATTCCAAACGATTCCAAACACCTGGTGCAGAAACCGGTTGATCTTTAAAAATTTGTTCAGCAAAATAAACATTATATCGAAGAAAATCTACCCATTCACAAGCAGCATCTATTTCAGCTTGATAACAATTTTTTCCCTGGCCGAGCATCGTCCGAGCATTTAAATCCATCCTGTATTTAGTTGCAGAAAGATCTGCAGCCTTTAAGAAAATAGCTGCTCGTTTTTCAAAGGAAAGCATTTCCCAATCTTTTTTCGCTGCAAGAGCAGCCTCAATTCCTAAAGAAACCTCCTTTTTCGAACCTTCATAATAATAACCGAGTGTATGTTGGTGATCGTGCGGACAAGACATTCTCATTTTTTTTGTACCCTGAATTTTCTCTCCACCGATATTCATCGGGATGGTTAATTCAATAGATCGTAGTTCTTGAATTTTGGATTGAAGAGCTTGTTTTTCTTTGGAGTCAGGAGCATAGTTAAGAACAGGCTCATTCATAGGCCTAGGAACTTGGAAGATAGAAGCTGCCATAATTTTTATTTGTTGATGTAATATTAAAATTATGAAAAAAATGATAAAATGAAAACAGCTCTTGTAGACTTTGAAACTTATCTAGAAATTCGGGAATGAAAATAGAAATTAAAAAATTTAGAAATCACTTTGTTTATTATGTCCATTTCATTTGGGGTTTAAAGGCTATGGAATTGAGGGCGATGCGACAAGTAACGATTATTTTAGCGATATCTATACTAATATATAAAATAGATTCTTATTATTTAAGTCTAAAAAAGATTCGAATTATTCAGAAAGTTGCCAATAAACCACTGCCTCCACTTCCGAAAAATACTTATCAGAGAGGATATTCCAAAAACTATCCCTATTCATATAGTACTTATAATTATAAGCGAGTTGATACGAATTATTCAAAAAAGAAAATTCAAAATTCAATCAATATCAACCAGGCGGATTCAGCGACTTGGGTGGAAATGAAGGGAATTGGGCCTTCCTTTGCAAAGAGGATTATAAAATATAGGGAAAGGTTAGGCGGATTTTATTCCATAGAACAATTAAAAGAGGTATATGGCCTAGATACAAATTGGGTGAACGAGAATCGAAAATTTTTGCAAATTGGGGATGGGATATTTAAAATGATAAAAGTAAACTCGGCAGAATGGAAGGAATTTAATCATCCTTATATTCCTTATAAACAAATAAATATTGTAATTAATTATCGGAAACAGCATGGGCCATTCAATTCCTATGAAGATTTAAAACAGATTAGTCTATTCGATTCTACCTTGTGGGAGCGAGGAAAATACTATTTAAGTTTCAAATAAAAATTAATTTTGTAATTAAAAATAATTCTTGTAACTTTGCAAGCCATTTTCGACTCTACCCAATAGAGTTAGAATGTAAAAGTTTCCGAAACACTTTTCTTTTTCGTAGGAGAACAAGCAAAGGGAGGCTTTTCAGAATTCTACGAGGCCTAGCATCACCTATGGTGCTAAACATATTAATGGTTTAACAAAATAAACAATTAAAGCCTTGAGTAACATCACTTCAACTGGTCGACATAGCTTTGCGAAATCGCATTCCGTGTTAGACTATCCGGATTTTTTGGATATCCAATTAAAATCCTTTCAAGATTTTTTTCAGTTAGAGACGCCCGCAGATAGCAGAACTGATGAAGGTTTATTTAAAGTATTTGCAGAGAATTTCCCAATTTCGGATTCTCGTGAAAACTTTGTTTTATCCTTTGTTGATTATTCTGTAGACCCTCCAAAATACTCAGTTGATGAGTGTATTGATAGGGGTTTGACGTATTCTGTACCCTTAAAAGCGAAATTACGATTAGATTGTAATTTTGCAGATAATGAAGATTTCGAGACAATCGAGCAGGAAGTATTTTTAGGAAATATTCCTTATATGACTGAGCGAGGATCTTTCGTAATCAATGGTGCAGAAAGAGTAATTGTATCTCAATTACATCGTTCTCCAGGTGTATTCTTTGCGCAGTCAAAGCATACAAACGGAACAAAATTATACTCTGCGAGAATTATTCCTTTCAAAGGTTCTTGGATTGAATTTGCAACAGACGTTAATAACGTAATGTATGCTTATATCGATCGTAAGAAGAAGTTCCCAGTTACTGTTTTATTAAGAGCAATTGGTTACGGAAACGATAAAGATATTTTAGATTTATTTGGCTTAGCTGAAGAAATTAAAGTAGACAAGAAAGCTGCAAAAACAATCATTGGAAGAAGATTAGCTGCGAGAGTTTTAAAAACTTGGCAGGAGGATTTCGTAGATGAGGATACTGGTGAAGTTGTTTCCATCGACCGTAATGAAATTTTAATTGAAAGAGATACAATTATTACGGAGGCAGAAGTAGAAACTATTATGGAATCTGGCTCAGAGACAATCATCTTACATAGGGATGATGTTAATGTAACAGATTATAATATCATTTACAATACGTTACAAAAAGATACTTCAAACTCTGAAAAAGAAGCGGTAGAAGTAATCTATAAGCAGTTGAGAAATACGGAAGCACCGGATGAGCAAACTGCAAGAGATATTATTCAAAATTTATTCTTCTCTGACAAGCGTTATGATTTAGGAGAAGTAGGACGATATAGAATTAATAAGAAATTAGGATTAGAAATTGATTCTGAAACTAAGGTATTAACGAAGGAAGATATTATCTCCATTGTTAAATATTTAATTGGTTTAATTAATTCAAGAGCGGTAGTGGACGATATTGACCACTTATCGAATCGTCGTGTTAGAACTGTAGGTGAGCAGCTATATACTCAATTTGGAGTAGGACTAGCAAGAATGGCACGTACGATCAAGGAGAGAATGAACGTAAGAGATAATGAAGATTTCAAGCCAGTTGATTTGATCAATGCGAGAACTTTATCATCCGTTATTAATTCATTCTTTGGTACTAACCAGCTATCTCAGTTCATGGATCAAACAAATCCTTTAGCAGAGATTACAAATAAAAGAAGAATGTCGGCTTTAGGGCCAGGTGGACTTTCAAGAGAGAGAGCGGGATTTGAGGTTCGTGACGTTCACTATACTCACTATGGTAGACTTTGTACTATTGAGACACCGGAAGGGCCAAATATTGGTTTGATCTCTTCTTTATGTGTTCATGCGAAGGTAAATAAAATGGGTTTCATTGAAACTCCATACCGTAAGGTTTCTGAAGGAAAGGTAAAGGAAGATGCTGAAATTGAATATTTAACAGCAGAAGAGGAAGATGGTGTAAATATCATCCAGGCGAATGCTCCATTAGATATTACAACTGGTACATTCCTAAAAGATCGTGTTAAGGCAAGATTTGAAGGAGACTTCCCATTAGTAACCCCAGACGAGGCTACTTATATGGACGTTGCACCAAACCAGATTGTTTCGGTTGCGGCATCAATGATTCCTTTCTTGGAGCATGATGATGCAAACCGTGCCTTGATGGGATCAAACATGCAGCGTCAGGCAGTACCTTTATTAAAGCCTGAGGCTCCGATTGTTGGTACTGGTTTAGAGCATAGAGTAGCGATTGATTCAAGAACTTTAGTTGTTGCTGAAGGAGAAGGTGTGGTTGAATATGTTGATTCTAAGAAAATTGTAATCAATTACAGCCAAACTGAAGATGAGGAATTGACTACTTTCAATTCATCTGTTAAAACATATGAATTAATTAAGTTTAGAAGAACCAACCAAGATACTACCATAAACTTAAAGCCGATTGTTAAAAAAGGACAAAAAGTTTCTAAGAACCAAGCATTATGTGAAGGTTATGCTACACAGCAAGGTGAATTGGCATTAGGTAGAAACATGAAGGTTGCCTTCATGCCTTGGCAAGGATATAATTTTGAAGATGCGATTGTAAT
>CAZVFE010000098.1:0-5411 GCA_964626405.1 uncultured Cytophagales bacterium
TAGTTTTTTTACTTTTTTCTTGTCAAAAAGATTCTATTTCTCCATCAGGAGAATGCTACAAAGGGAAAATTATCCTAAATGGTATTTGTTCAAATATTACCATTCAAATTACAGAAGGGAATATGAACCCTAATTTATATGAAAAGGAATGGCTTAATGAAGCAAATAATGTGACATATAATAATGTCTTTAGATTATTAAATGTATGCTCTTTCCCATCCAATATTCAAGAGGGACAAGAATTTTCCTTTCGTATAATTGAAAAAAATGATACAAATTGTGCAGTTTGTCTAGCCTATTATCCTACCCCAAGCAAAGGTTTGAATATTGAGATTTGTGATTAAAATTTATTTTTGATATTCTCTAACCCCTACTTCTTTTTCCCATTTAAAATATATTTCTAAGAGTTGATTTACCAAAATTTTGTTAGAAGAAGCTAAATTATTTAATTCTACTGGATCCTTTGATATATCAAATAAAGACCATTCTGCATCTTCCCTTTCCTTTAATAATTTCCATTTCCCTTTTCTTATAGCTTTATTTCCTTCATGTTCCCAACAATAGGTCCGCTCCATTTCTTTGTTTTCCCAAAGGTAGGATAAAGACTGGCCATCCACTCCTGGATTTCTAGCTCCTGCCAATTCCAAAGCTGTTGGCATTAAATCTATTACATGCCCAATTCCCTCATGAAAACCTTTATTTGGACTTATGACTGCGGGCCAATGTATTATACAAGGGGTATTTAATCCACCTTCATGCATGAATTTTTTAAACTTTTGAAATGGCGTATTAGAAACATTCGCCCATTGAATTCCCAAACTTTGATAAGATCCCTTTTCTCCAACTTTCTTTTTAGGATCATTCAATAATTTTAGGTTTACATTCTCATTAGAAGCACCATTATCTGAAATAAAAAAGATTATCGTATTTTCATAGTCCCCATTTTCCTTTAGAGTTTGAAGGAGTTTTCCAATATTTTGGTCTACACGGTCGGTCATGGCTGCATAAACTGCCATTTTCCTAACCCATTGATTCTCTTCATCATCACCTTGCCAATCCTCCACATTCTCATTCCTTTCGCTTAATTTATATCTCTCATCTGCAAATCCTATTTCTTTTTGTTTTTTATAACGCGCCCTTCGAATCTTATCCCAACCTTCCATGTATAATTCTTCATATTTTTGAATATCTTCCTCTATAGCATGCAAAGGATAATGAGGTGCGGTATAGGCAAGATATAAGAAAAAAGGGTCCTTCAACCTATTTTTATGATGTTGGTTGATAAAGGAAATGCCATAATTGGTAAAGGCATCCGTAGCATAATAATTATCAGGAAATTGATAATCAGTACTGTCTAAAATATAAAACCTCTTGTATTTTTCTTGAGGTGTGATTTCATAATAACTTGATGCTCCTGATATTAAACCAAAATAACGATCAAATCCTCTCCGTAAAGGCCAATGTTCTTTTCTTTCCCCCACATGCCATTTCCCTGCCATATAGGTACCATAGCCTACTTTTTTCAACTCCTCCGCAATAGTTGAATAGTTCGGATCTAAAAAACCCTGATAGGCCCCTGCTTCATATTCCGAATTCGCTAAAGTAACCATTAATCCCATTCCCACACGGTGAGGATACTGTCCTGTTAATAAAGAGGCCCTAGTTGGGCAACACCTTGCATTATTATAAAAATTTCGCATTTTAATTCCCCCTTCCGCTAGAGCATCCAAATTTGGAGTATGAATTTCTCCTCCATATGCCCCCAAATCAGAAAAACCCATATCGTCTGTCATAATTAGGATAATATTGGGTCTATTTTCCTTTTTAACCTGACTTTTTGAGAAAAAAGGAAATACAGAAATTAACAATAAAAGGCAAAAATTTTTCATGATTGGTTCTTTTGAATAAAATCCCAAAGATTTCCATATAAGTCTTTAAAAACACAAACTTTCCCATAAGGCTCCTCCCGAACATCCTGTATAAATTCTACCCCTTTTTGAACGAGTTTATCATAATCTTGGTCAAAATCATCCGTATAAAGAAATAAAAATACCCTTCCTCCTGTTTGATTGCCAATATAATTCACTTGCTCTGGCTTATTCGCCTTTGCTAGCAAAATATTTGCACCGGATTCCCCTCCTTTAGGTCTAACTACCACCCAGCGCTTTTCAGGACTTAATATACTATCTTCTATTAATTCAAAGTCCAAAATACCTGTGTAATACTCAATTGCCCGATCGTATTCATCTACCAACAAACTGAATTGTCCTAAAATTTGTGCCATTAATTTATTTATTATTTATATTTGTTGTAAATCTATTTAAAATTATATGAAACAAAAATTAATCTTAAGCTTCTTGCTTTCTTTTTTGATCACATCCCTAAATGCCCAAAAATTAGCTCCAATTTCTGATCCTTTAGTGACAGATCAATATACTGCTGATCCTAGTGCGCATGTTTTTAATGGTAAAATTTATATTTACCCATCCCACGATATTGATGCAGGGATTCCTGAGGATGATATGGGTAGTCATTTCGGTATGAGAGATTACCATGTTTTCTCTCAGGAAAATCCGAATGCAATTACAAAAGATGAAGGAACTATCCTAAAATTAGAGGATATCCCTTGGGCAGATAAAATGTTATGGGCACCAGACGCCTTAGAATACAAGGGTAAATATTATTTTTATTTCCCTGCCAAAGATAAAGATGGAATCTTTCGAATTGGTGTAGCAAAATCCAATTCCCCAACTGGCCCTTTCAAAGCAGAAAAAAATTATATGAAAGGCTCTTTCAGTATTGACCCTAGCGTATTTAAAGACGATGATGGCTCTGTATATATTTACTTTGGTGGTATTTGGGGTGGACAATTACAAAGATGGAAATCAGGAAAATATGAAATGGATGACTCCCAACCTGCAGATAACCAACCAGCTTTAATGCCTAAAATGGGAAAATTAAAAGATAATATGGTGGATCTTTCTGAACCAGTTAGAGATATTCAAATTCTTGATAAAGATGGTAATTTACTTCTTTCTTCGGATCATGATAGAAGATTTTTTGAAGCTCCTTGGATTCATAAATTTAAAGGTAAATATTACCTTTCATACAGTACTGGTGATACCCATAATATTGCGTATGCTATTGGGGATAATCCCTACGGTCCTTTTACCTATCAGGGAATTGTTTTGCACCCAGTACAAGGTTGGACCAACCACCATTCTATCATAGAATTCAAGGGAAACTGGTATTTATATTATCATGATACCCAAATGTCTGACAAAACCCATCTAAGAAATATTAAAATGGCCCCATTAAAGTATAGGGAAGATGGAACTATTATTCCGATAAAGGCGTATAAATAGTTATATACATTTTTGACATTGAATTTAATTAAAGAATTAAATAAACAACCTGAATTGGAGGGAATCATGCCCAGTTTATTCATTGGTCATGGTTCTCCCATGAATGGGATTGAAAATAATCAATTTAGCCAAACCTGGTCAAAATTGGCAAAAGAAATTCCGGTTCCCAAGGCCGTAGTGGTGGTTTCAGCACATTGGCTCTCAAGAGGAACATTGGTTACTGCAATGGATTTCCCAAAAACTATTCATGATTTTGGCGGTTTTCCTGAAGAATTATATCAAGTTCAATATCCTGCCCCAGGAAATCCAGATTTAGCCAAAGAAATTCAAAAATCTATCCATTTGGCAGGGGTAGAATTGGACCATGAATGGGGATTGGACCATGGAACCTGGACGGTAGTTCGTCATATGTATCCAAAAGCGGATATTCCTGTAATTCAATTAAGTATTGATTATGGGAAAGATCTAAATTATCATTTTAACCTTGCTAAAGAATTAGGAGAATTACGTAAAAAAGGTGTCTTAATCATTGGAAGTGGTAATATGGTTCATAATTTAAGGATGGTAGCTTGGGATAAATTAAACGAACCAAGTTATGGATATGATTGGGCATTAGAAATGAATGAAGCCTTCAAAAATCATATCTTGAATGAAAATTTTGATGAACTTATTCATTATTCAAGAATGGGGAAATCCGCTACATTGGCCATCCCTACGGCAGACCATTATATTCCACTAATTTATAGTTTAGGCTTAAAAAGAAAAGAAGAAAATATCAGTTTTTTCAATGATAAAGCAGTTGGCGGATCCTTAACAATGACTTCAGTAAAATTTGGATGAGTATTTTTTATTTAAAATAATTTATGCAAATTTGAAAAGGTAATAAATTACATACATCCGCTAGATAAAGGCTTTATTCTTTGAAAACAAAATTATTTTTTTTGGGAATTATATTCCTATTCTTAGGAATTAAGGCATATTCACAGGATTCGAAATATATTTTATTTACAGGTAAAACCCTAGATGCACAAACTGGTGAGCCATTAGAAGGTACTACAATATATTTTTCTGGATTTTCTTTTGTGGGAATTTCTGATTCTTTGGGCAATTTTTCTATTACTCTTCCATCAAACAAATATTCCTATACTGTTCGAAGGTTAGGTTATAAATTTCAATATGGAAAAATTGAACTTAACACATCTAAAAATATAGATTTCAATTTAGAACCTGCGGATAAATTACTAGATGAAGTAATCATTTCGACAGAAAGAAGCGAACAAAGCCTAAAAAGGGCGATTTCTGGTGTTGAGAGAATGTCTAGTAAGACATTAAGGAAAATGCCAACCCTTATGGGAGAGGTAGATGTTGTTAGAAGCATTTTAGCTTTACCAGGCGTATCAACTATTGGAGAGGGAGCCTCTGGCTTCAATGTGAGAGGAGGAAATGTTGATCAAAATTTAGTTTTATTAGATGGAGTGCCTTTATATAACACCTCCCATCTTTTCGGATTTTTTACTTCTTTTAATTCCAATTTGGTATCAGACCTAAGTCTATATAAAGGAGGAATCCCATCTACTTTTGGAGGAAGAAGTTCCTCAGTTTTAAATGTACGATTAAAAGAAGGCGACTATGAGAAATGGAATAAACATATTGGACTCGGACCAATTTCTTCTCAAATCACGCTAGACGGTCCAATAAAAACAAACAAAACCTCTATTCTATTAGGAGCAAGGTCCTCTCTATCTGACTTTTATCTTGGTTTTTTTCCAGCAAAAGATATTTCAAAAAGTAAGGCAAATTTTTATGATTTCAATATAAAATTAAGTCATCAAATTAATCAGAATAATAAAATTGCTTTAGGTTATTACCAAAGTGGTGATTTATTTAGATTTGGGATAGACACGAGTTATTTTTGGAATACGAAATCAATAAATTTAAAATTTAATAGTTTAATCAATTCTAAATTATCCAATAGTTTTATCGCATTTTATAGTGATTATGAATATGGAATTAAGGGGACAAAGACCAATTTAGAATTTGAATGGA
>CAZVFE010000099.1:0-5222 GCA_964626405.1 uncultured Cytophagales bacterium
GGTGGAAAATATTTGGGTGACCACCCCGATAAATCAATATAAACATTTGGCTTATGCATGGCTACTGATAAAGCCTCATCTTGCCATGGCCAACTCGGATGGGCAATAATGATCGGATTATCTGGAAAATCAATAGCTATATCATCTAAATGAATCGGATTAGAGTATTCTAAACGTAATCCTCCCCCTCCTTTTACCCCAGATCCAAATCCAGAATGGCCCGAATGAAATAACATCGGTAATTTATATTCAGCAATTACCTCATACAAAGGATATGCCATCTTATCTTGTGGATAAAAACCCTGGACAGTCGGATGAAATTTAAAGCCCTTTACACCATAATTTTCTATTAAATCCCTCGCCTCTCTTGCCCCCATTTTTCCTTTATGTGGATCAATACTTGCAAAGGCAATCATGATATCATCATTTTTTAAGGCAGCTTCTGCCACTTCAATATTGGGAATTCGCTTTTTTCCCACAGCATGCTCTGAATCAACCGTAAACATCACAAAAGCAATGTTTTGCTCCCGATAAAAATCTGCAGTTTCTTGAATCGTTGGCCTCTTGTCTGACTTAAAATATTTCGCAAAGGCCTCGTCTAATTCCGGACGAAAATCATCATGCGGTTGGGTGCAAGATACCTCCGCATGTGTATGAAAATCAATGGCCCTTATTTTATCAATTTGAATCATCCTAATAGTTTATGGTTACTTTAATCGAATCGTTTTCACAGGCCCTTTCCATGGCCTGCTGACTTTCCTCAAAGCTAAATCGATCCGATATATATTTTGAAGGAAGAATTTTTCCTTTTTTTATCAAATTTATGGTTTTTTTATAATCTTCAGGATGATCATAAATGATCGATCCCTTGATGGACAAGGATTTTCTTGCCAATTGCAAAGATTTAAAATGTGATTCTTGCTCTGCCAATCCAACCAAAATTATATCCGAACCCACAGCTGCTGAATCAATTATTTTCGTACTTAAACTTGCTATTCCAACGCAATCATATAAGGTTTCAATACCGTTCTCTTCAAAAAAAATCCCCCATTGTTCTGCAGGAATTAATTCCGCCCCCATCATTTCTGCAAGCAATAATTTTGCAGGATCCAAATCACTCACCCACACTTTCATCCCTTTGGATAAAGCTAATTCCGTCAATAATAAACCAACCGAACCCAGACCTATTATCCCTATTCTTTTATTTTTTTTTGCATCCTTCAATTTAAATGCATGGACTGCCACTGCCAAAGGTTCAATGACCACAGCATCTTCATTACTTATTTTTTTCGGTAATTTCCAAACATATTCTGCTGGCACGGCTACCTGCTCTGCCAAACAACCTGGTGAATTGATTCCAATTATTTTCTTATTTAAACAACTTAAAGCATAACCCCGCTTACAAGCCGAACAGCTTCCACAGGAAATATTTGGTTCTATGACTACCCGATCCCCTATTTTTAACTTTTTAACCTTCTCCCCCTTTTCAATAATGATTCCAACCGCCTCATGCCCCATAATTAAATCCTTTGGTGGTTTGCGATGCCCCATAAACAAATGAATATCCGAGCCACAAATTCCCACCATCACAACCTGTATTAAAACCTCATTCTCTGAAATTTTAGGGGAATGCTTCGTTTTTAAACTTAATTTTCTTTTTCCTGTTAAGGCAAATGCTTTCATTTAGAGGTTTTTTGATTTTAAGCTATAAATAAATCCGCCCATTAACAACAATGGTAGCGAAAAAATCATAAATAATGTTTGGGAAGACCAATCCTGATCACGTAAATATCCAAAAATCATGGGTCCAAATACCGCCCCAAATCTTCCGAATCCTACCGTAAATCCAATTCCCGTATTTCTTTTTTCAGAAGCATATACACGAGAAAGTATTGGCCAAATTCCATTAAAACCACCTTGAACAAATATTCCTCCTAAAAAGATTAATAGGAAGATTAAAAAGGTATTCAAACTAGCCTGAGAAAAATATTGCATTACTGCAAATCCTAATAACATAAAAAGTAATTGAACTCTTTTTAAGCCAAATTTATATCCTAGTGCCCCTATAGAACTCGACCCAATCGCTGCTCCAATATTCAAGGTTATTCCTACATAAGTTGCCAATTGAAAAGCTAAACCATTTTCCTCTGCTATTTTTGGTACCCACGACATTAAAGTATACAAAGTGATGAATCCGAAAAAAGCAGCAACCCATAATTTAAGGGTATTAGATCGTTCTTCCGGACTTAATAAATCCTTTAAACCAATTTTTTGATTCAATTTGTTAACAACTGGGATTTCCTCGACAGGTTCTATATTCATTCTTTTTAATTGAAGATTGAACTTGGATACATCAACCAAATGGGGATTTAATAAGCTAAACTCAATTGAATTCTCAAAATAAATCAGGATTAGAATTAAAATAAAGGTAGAAAATAAGGCAGCAATTAAAAAGGCAATTTGCCAGCCTAAATTGGGTAAGATAGCTGCAGCCACTAAACCTGTTAATATGGCTCCTATTGGCCAACCTGCTTGAATAAATCCTACTAAAAAATCCCTTCTTTTGTCGTTTGCATATTCTGAGGCCGTGGAGGTTAGAGTTGGTAATATTCCACCAATTCCTAGCCCAGTCAAAAATCGAGATACTAGGATTAAGGCAAAATTATTTAATAAAGCTACCCCATACAATCCTGCGCAAATTAAAACAAAGGAATAAATGAAGATTTTTTTTCTTCCTATTCTATCCCCAATTGGGGCTATGAATAAACAACCCAGGGTCATACCAGCTAATCCCGAACTAAATAAATACCCTAATTCCGTATTATTTATTCCCAAATCCTCCATCATCATTGAACCTGAAAAAGACATTAATAAAATATCTATGCCATCATTGAAGTTCATTAAAAAACATAGAAAAACGATGAATATTTGATAATTACTCATCGGTTTTTCAGCAATATATTTTTGAATTGAATTCATTTTTTCTTTTATTCAATCATTCCCCCATTGGGAACTTCTCCCTTTTCTGCCCAATCTTTCAATAAATGAAAGACTTTTAATTCTTGGTCTGGACGAAAATCGCAATGACGAGAACCATTGGTGTATTTTACCCTAAATAAATCATTTTTTCCATTTTGGTTAATGCCTCTTTCATAATTAGAAATCGCAAATTTTGCGGGAATTAATTGATCATATAGCGTATGCATCGCCAATAATGGTTTATTGATATTTCCCTTTCTATCATAATTCGTAAAGGTATATTTATTCGGACTGACCGTAGCGGCCAATCTTTCTGCCTGAAGATTCACCTTAATATCATCCTTAAATCCTGTATATACTGTTTGTGTATTGTCGAAAGGATTTCCTTGAAAACGAATTGCTATATCCCTCAATACATTCTGATTGAAGAATAAAGACATTCCAATATCTTGTACTTTTAGATCAAAATTTTTGGCAAAGATTTCCAATTCTTCTTGAGGTATATTCGCTAATTTTTCATTCATATTTTTCATGAAATTGGGAATATCTGCAAAGCTGGGTAATTTAAAATCATTATTTATATCGAAGAGAGTTTTTAAACTTGGGGCAATTCCGGGATAAAGACCATTAAAGGTGGCATAAATATCAAATTCCTTTCTGATTTGAATAGATGGATTGGAACCGAAAGGACAAAGTGCTAATGCTCCTTCATAATTTTTACCGAAAAACTCAATGGTTGCCATGGTGATGCCGCCACCCATAGAATGTCCCATTATATAGGATTTTTCAGGATGAAATTTTTCAACAAAAGCAGCTCTTAATTCCTCCGTAGCCTCTATACCTTCTGAATAGACCATACCAGTAGAAATATAGTCTGAAGCAGCAACGGCAAATCCTTCTTGCAATAAATAAGACAATCTTTTTTCTAAATCTCTATTTGAATTTTCCACGGGAGTTCCCATAAAAGAATATCCATGAGCATACATTACCAAGGTTTTATTCCAGTTGGTTGGCATTAAAACTTGATAGGATCCACCTTGCATTTTCCCTAAATCAATCTTTTCAATTTGAGAAAATAAAGGGAAATTAATTAATAAGAATAAGAATAATTTTTTCATTTTGCTTGCATTCTTGTGCCTCCATCCAATCGGATGGTTTCAGCATTTAACATAGGATTTTCAATAATTGATTTTACTAATTGGGCATATTCTTCTGGTCTTCCAAATCTCTTTGGAAACAAGGTTTGCCCGATCAGGGATTCTTTGTATTCTGGACTTAATTTTTCTCCCATTGGGGTATCAAATAAGCCTGGAGCGATGGTATTTACTCGAATACCCATTCGGGAGAATTCCCGCGCTAAAGGTAAGGTCATAGCCACTACACCCCCTTTGGATGCTGAATAGGCCGCCTGTCCTATTTGTCCATCAAAAGCAGCCATTGAGGCAGTATTGATTACAATTCCCCTTTCTCCCTGGTCATTCGTTTCCATATTTTGCATGATATTTACTCCTAAACGAATAAGATTAAAGGTTCCTATTAAATTTATTTCAATAACTCTACTAAATTCTTCCAAAGCCAAGGGCCCTTCTTTTCCAACAGCCCGACCAGGTGTTCCCACTCCCGCGCAATTGATAATTCCATGTACTTTTGAAACATTTTCCATGGCTTTCAAAACTGAATCCTCCTGAGTAATATTGACCTGAAAAAAACGAGCATTTTCTCCTAATTCACTCACCGTTTTTT
Source organism: uncultured Cytophagales bacterium (assembly GCA_964626405.1). Lineage (GTDB taxonomy): Bacteria > Bacteroidota > Bacteroidia > Cytophagales > Spirosomataceae > CAZVFE01. Next base: position 4,723 of record CAZVFE010000099.1, read on the forward strand.
CTCCAAGTTCTTTGTTTATATCAAATAAAAGAACTTTTCCTTGATTTTTTACAATCATTTCTGCAGTGGCTCTTCCTAAACCGGATGCCCCCCCACTTACAATAAAAACTTTATCTTTAATTTCCATATTCCTGATAAATGTCATTCACTAAATCTGAACGATGTTCCAAAACCTTCCTTTGATTTATTGATCCTTTGTCTGTAATCTCTCCCTTATCAATTGATGGTGGTTCAATCGCAATCCGATAAGCCTCTATCCTATTGGAAGATCCCTTAGCATCTTGATTGAATTTCTCGAAGATAGTCTCTAATATCGGTTTTAATTCTTTTAAATTGAATAATTCTTCCCTTTTTACATTAGGTGATATTTGGAAGTACTTCCGACAATTTTCTTCAGATAAAAATAAAATTGCACCAATAAAATCCTTGTTTAGTCCAGTTAAAACAGCATCTTGAATAAAAGGAGAACCAATACTTTGCAATTTAGCTTTTAAAATTCC
>CAZVFE010000100.1:0-5155 GCA_964626405.1 uncultured Cytophagales bacterium
TCCACCACAGGAATGATGGATTTTTGATGTGCTCTACTGGCAAGTTCTGGAACCACGCCGCCCCATTTGGTATGGATCAGCTGAGTTGAAATAATATTCGATTTCAATTCGCCGTTACATATGATAGCTGCCGAGGTTTCATCGCAAGAAGATTCTATTGCCAGTATGTTCATCAAATAATTTTCTTCAAAATTAAGGATAAATTCCAAATTTTGAATAATTTAAATACCTTATGGTAAATGTTTTGAAAATTCTGGTTAAAACAATCCTATATGGGATGCTTAGCCTATTTTTCATTTTATTTATCAGTATTATCCTTCTAAAAATCCCTTCCAACCAAGTAAGATTAGCAAATTATTTTCGTCCAAAAATCGAAAAAGCAATCAATTTCCCTATTGAACTAAAAAGTATTCAATTTAAATTTTCCAATGAACTTATTTTGAATAATATTAAAATCAAAGATCGGCAGAATAATTCCATGATCGATATCAAAGAATTAGACGTAAATTTTGATTGGATTCAATTATTATTCCGCGGAAATCGTCCGCTCATGAGCTCGGCAAGATTGATTCGCCCAGATGTTCATATTATTTTAGATTCCACCACGAATAGAGTGAATATGACCGAATTCGTGGATGCTATCGTAGCCGCATTGGCAGATCCCAATGCTGTAAATGATGGCCCCTCCGCAATTTTTACCATAAAAGATGTGGAAGTTATCAATGGAAAATTTCGACTTGATAATAATAATCTCCCCAATCAATCTAGCCCAGATTATTTCGATATCGCCCATTGGGGTCTCGATAAAATATATTCCAAAGTCGAAAACTTTTATGTCGTTAATGATACCATCGCCTTGAATGTCATTGGACTAAAAGCTAAAGATGAATTTACCAATGTTGAGATTAAAAAACTCGATACAAAATTCCTTGTTTCGAATAAAATAATGCGCTACGACGACCTAAGTCTTTATGTGAATGATTCTTGGGTGTCCGACAAATTCCTGATTACCTATAATGATATTACCGAACTGACGGACTTCATCAATCTTGCCAATATGGAAGCGAGATTCAAAGGGGCAATTGTGGAAGGAAAGGATATTGCAAAATTCATTCCAGCCATGAATAAATACCTCGGAAAATATCGCTTGAATGGACGAATGTCTGGGTTTGTGAATAATTTAGACTTATTAGATTTTGAATTAGGTTTTGGAAAATCCTCCGCTCTGAGAGGAGATTTTGCCTTCATGGGCCTACCCAATATTGATAATATGGTGATGGACCTTTCCCTGATTCCTTCAGTATTTAACCCCGAAGATTTAACCGTTTTTATTCCCTCTTCTGCAGTGGAAAAAATGAAAATAATCGGACGAACAACCTTCACAGGAGATTATAACGGTACCAACCAAAAATTCAATTTTAAGGGTAAAGCCAATACCCAATTAGGATTCATGAGCGGTGATCTTAATTTCAATTTAAAAGATCAATCCGATGCCTCTGCATACGATGGAAATATTCAATTGACCGGATTCCAATTGGGTAAATTATTGAAATTGGAGGAATACTTAAATAAAATCAATTTAGAGACTTCCATCAAAGGGAATGGATTCTCCAATGAAACCGCCAATGTCGAAATCGATGCCTATGTTTCAGAGATAGATTTCAATGATTATCCCTATAAAAATATTTCGCTAAAAGGAAATTTAAGTCAGTCTTTATTTAATGGAATTGTTGCCATTTCAGATACCAATGTAGCCCTAAATGCCATCGGTCAAATTGATTTAAGATACGATATCCCTCATTATTCCTTGAATGGAATCATCCGGCATTCCAACCTTTTACCCCTGAATTTTTCCCCAGATACCCTGAATATTCGAACAGAATTTGAGGGCGATTTTAATTTCTCCTCCATCGATGATTTATCCGGTATCCTCGACCTGACAGATTTCGTTCTTTCCAAACCCGGTAGCCCGAATCTAGTTCTAAACGAATTAAATTTTGTTTCCAATCTAAAGAATCCTTTCGAGCGTTCTTATTCCTTCGACTCAGAAATCATGGATGCTAAAGTCTTAGGGAATTTTAGACCTTCAAGCTTTTTGAGAGATATCAAACAAATGGGACAGGAATTTATTCAATATTTTACCTTGAATAAAAGCCAACAAGATGAATATTATCAAACAGCTTTCAAAGGAGGAGATGAAGAATATTATGCCGATATCAATATAATTTTAAAACAATCTTCCCAAATTCTGAAAAGATGGTTCCCAAGTCTTTACCTTTCCGATCAGACCGTTTTAAATGCCAATATCGATAAATCAAAATATTATAATTTCTCCATGCAATCCTATCCGGATACCATGAAAATCGGAGATTATAATTTCCTTCAATCTGTTTTCTCTGTTCAAAGTTCAAAGGAATTTGGAGGCCCAGGCATTTCCACAAGCTTGTATTATAAAAGTCGAAAACAACAATTAAACTTCCTAACCCCTACAGAAAATTTAATCCTCGATGCCCTTTGGGACCAAGATAAAATTAATTTCATAACCCAATTAAAACAGGAAGGTGAAAATAATTACGGACATCTTAATGGCCAATGGACCATCGAAAAAAATGGTTTCAATCTCAATTTTAAAGATTCTTATTTTACCATTTTAGGACAAGATTGGATGATTGACCCTAAAAATAATTTGAGCTTTGGCCCCAATTTATTTAAGGCCCAAAATGTGAATCTTACCAATGGAGACCAAGCCTTGGTAGTCAATGGAGATATCTCCGAAGACTCCACCGCCATCCTAAGTTTGAATGCAAATAATTTCCAATTAAATACCTTAAAACCCTTGTTTTCTGTTCCAGTTGAAGGGAATTTAAATGCTTCACTCTCCATCCGAGATTGGTTTAAAGATTCTAAAATTGATGGTTGGACAACCATCGATTCCCTTTTTCTTGGAAATTTGAAAATTGGAAATATGATTGGATTTGGTAATTATAATCCAATCGAGAAAAAAATGGAATTAGACTTTAATTTCGACCGAGAAAATCAATCCTTTTTAGTAGCAAAAGGTACCTATCAACCTAGTCTGCTAGAGAATTATTTGGATTTGAATGTAGAATTGAACCGAACTTCAGTGAAAATTTTGGAGCCTTTTACCAAAGGGCTTTTTTCTAAATTTGATGGCTATGGATCCGGTTATATTCATATTGGAGGAGAACTTACCAATCCAGATATTTTAGGTGATATCATCGTGGATTCCGTTCAATTAGTCTATGATTATCTTAATCAAAAATCTTTTGTATCTGATACCGTACATTTTGAAAATCGCTCCATCCTCGCTAAAAATTGGAATATTTTAGATGAAGAAGGTAATAAAGCTCAACTAAATGCTAGAATAGATTTTCAAAAAAATAAACCTCTTTTCTTCGAACTAAATACCAAATTCGACCATTTTAAATTATTGAATACTGTCCGCCAGCCAGATTCCTATTATTATGGACTTGGATATGGCACAGGATTCACCAATGTTCGGGGAGAAAACAATAAAGTTTATATCAATGGAAAAATTCAAACCAATGATGGTACCCAAATATTTATCCCTTTAGACAATGAAGAGCAGTTCGGTACTGATGGGGTAGGCTATGAATTCCTTTCCAAAGTAAAAGAGCAAGAAAGCCGCTTATTGGAAGATACCTTAAAGAAAACTGAATTAGGAATTGAAATGGATATGGACTTCGTGGTTACACCTGAAGCGTATGGGGAAGTGATTTTCGATTCCCAAAAAGGAGATTTAATGCGTATTTATGGGAATGCAAATTTAAATATGGGAATTACCCCTAAAGGAGATTTTACCCTTAAAGGAAAATACGCCATTGAACAAGGAGATTATACATTCTCCCTTCAAAATGTCTTCAACAAGAAATTTATAATAGATCGAAATTCTTCTATCTCTTGGGATGGAGACCCACTCGATGGAAAGGTTGATATTAAGGCCATCTATACCCAATATGCTTCCTTATTTCCAATTTTATTGGATACCACCAATAAATCCAATTTGCCGGAATTTAAAAGAAGATATCCGGTAGACGTTCAAATTAATTTGGCAAACAGACTACTATCCCCAGATGTAAGTTTTAAAATTGGAATCCGAGATTATCCGAACGACGTAAATTTCAATTCTTCTGTTACAGCTTTTACCAATAGATTAAGAACGGATGAACAAGAATTGACCAAGCAGGTTTCAAATGTATTATTATTCGGACAACTTACTTCTCCTTATGGGGTATCTAATCTTGAATTAGGGAATTTCGTTGGGAATTTTACAGAAATGCTTTCCAATCAATTATCCAATTTAGCAAGTAGGTTGAACAAAAATTTAAGCCTAGACGTCTACCTTGGTGGAGGAGGTTTTACGCAAGAATTTATATCGAATCTTCAATTAAGAGCTTCCTATAATTTCAATGATCGATTCCGCATTACGCGAAGCGGTGCTTTTACAGATGCCCGAAACCAAACCTCCGCTCGTTTATTACTCGGCGATTGGGCTGCTGAATGGTTCATTAAAAAAGATGGCTCTCTTCGTTTGAAAGGTTATAATAGAAACGTTCAAACCTCCCTTGCGGGTTCCTTAGAATCTTATCAGATTAATCAAACTTTTGGAACATCCCTTTCATATCAAAAAAACTTTAACCGATTCTTTTGGCAAAAAAGGAAAGATTGATAAATTCTTCGTATTTTTGCACAATTTTTTTAGAGAATCGTAAAACTAAATTATCGTGAGTTTTAAAGAATTTAAGAACTTAGATTACGCCCAAGTTGCACAGGAAGTATTAGAATTTTGGAGAAAAGAAAATGTCTTCGAAAAATCTATTAGCACCCGCGAAGGAAAGCCTACTTTTACTTTTTTTGAAGGCCCCCCTTCCGCAAATGGTACTCCTGGTATTCACCACGTAATGGCGCGTACCATCAAAGATATTTTCTGTAGATACCAAACCCTAAAAGGTAAGCAAGTAAAGCGTAAAGGTGGTTGGGATACGCACGGTCTTCCTGTAGAATTACAGGTTGAAAAATCTCTAGGAATTACAAAAGAAGATATCGGAAAAACTATTTCCGTAGAAGAATATAATCAGCACTGTAAAGAGACTGTCATGAAATTCACCAATGA
>CAZVFE010000101.1:0-5053 GCA_964626405.1 uncultured Cytophagales bacterium
AATGAAAACTATCCAAAAACAAACCTTGTGGGGAACAATTATTTCTTTTTTAGGAGTGTTTTTCGGAACCATCAATCAAGGATTTTTAATTCCTAAATACTTAGAGACAGAACAATTAGGATTAATTTCAATTTTATTTTCCTATTCTGTAATTCTTCAGGTAATGGGGCCTTTAGGATTTAATTATGCAGGATCTAAATTTTTTGCAAAATTTGAAGATTCAAACAAAGGGCATAATGGATTTTTGTTTTTAGGTTTATTTTTCATCCTAATAGGAATTATTATTTCCTCATTTTTATTATTTATTTTCAAAAATTGGATAATTGGTACCCAAATCCAATCTTCTAATTTATTTCAAGATTATTTTTACTATTTGTATCCCTTATTAATTTTTAACACATTATTTAATTTTTTTGATAATTATGCTAAAAATCTTAGAGATACATTTTGGGGTGTTTTTTTAAGCCAATTTTTTAATAGATTTGGAACTTTTCTGGCGACTATTTTGGTCATTTTTGGCTTTATAGACTTTCAAATTTTTCTTAAAATTTGGCTTTTTGTTCAATGCGTTCCTGCCTTATTAATTTTCTTACATATTCTGCGTCTCCCAGGTTTTTCTTTTAAACCTAATGCCTATTTTTTTCAATCAGATTTTAAAAATGAATTTATTAGTTTTTCTATCTGGAGTTTATTTACGGGGATTGGTACAATTGCAATTTTTAAAATTGATTCTATCTTGGTTTATCGTTATTTGGGACTATCACAAATTGGAATTTATAATTTTTGTTTGCTTTTCGGTTCGGTAATGTCTATTTCTTATAATATCAATCTAAAAACAGCTACATCCTTTATAATTAAATCAATTCAAGATGAAGAATGGGATAAAGTGGAAAGAATTTATAAAAAAAGTAGTTTAACCCAAGCTATTTTTGGATTTGGAATATTAATTCTTTCATTTTCATGTCTAGAAATTCTGTTTTCATTAATTAATAAACCCGAATTTAATGCAGCTATTTGGCCGATATTAATTATTGGCTATACTAAAATATTTGATTTAATATCGGGCATGAATACCTTGATTCTTTTATATTCAAAATATTATAAATGGGATATAGTATTAAATGGTATTTTTGTTATTTTTCTAATTTTTTTGAACGCTCTTTTAATTCCTGATTTTGGAATAAATGGTGCATCGATTGCCTTATTTTTTGCTACTATAATTTATAATTTTTTAAGAGTGTCATTGATTTATAAGAAATTTAATCTTCTGCCTTTTAAATCATCTTTAATAGAAATATTTATAATTGGGACAATATTGATTGGAATTGGATTTATCATGCCAGATTTCAAACAAGATTTAATTTCAAAAATATTCACCTTATTTTATAAATCTTTCGTGCTAGGAGGAATTTTTACTTTTATTGTTATAAAAAGAAACTATTCAGAGGATATTAACGAGGTTTTTGATAAATTTTTAAATTATTTAAAGTTTTTATTTATTGCCAAATAATTTGCATATCGAAAAATTTCATGCTTACTCTCATAGGATTTTATTTCTTCCAATCCATCTTTCAAAATTCTATATAATTGATAATTTGGATTTAAAAGGTTGAAAAAATCCAAAAAGAAGTTTTTTGAATAAACCTGCTGTGAACCAAATTCAAATTGAATGATATGAATCTTGTTTTGACTTATAAAATTTTTTGCTCCTTCAAATACATTCATCTCAAAACCCTCAACATCTATTTTTATAAAATCAATTTTGTTTATTTTGTTTTCATAGCAATATTCATCTAAACTTATAAATTCAACTTCAATCTCTTCGTTTTTATAAATTTGATTCGTCACTTCAGATTGAGAAGAAAAAGTTGGAGCTTCTGGATAATAAAACATTTTTATTTTTTCGGTTTTATTGCCTAGTCCCAAAGGATTAAGTTTTCCCTTTTTCAATTTTATGGAATTTAACTTTTTGAAAGTTTGTGGAATAGGTTCAAAACTATGAATTTCACCATTTGGGAAATATTCTAATAAGTCCTTGGTATAATTTCCAATATTTGCTCCTACATCAAATAGTACTGGAGAATCAGAAATTTTATTTTGTAATAATTTTAATAAATTTCTTTCTCCACTTCCTACGATATTGTAATTTAATCCTTTTAGAGAAAAATGAAATATCTTCCAAAAAATTTTTTGGAATATGGCCCTTCCATAAATTTTTCCAAAAACCTTATCTACTATTTTCATTTACTTTAGCCCATTTATTTCTTTAATATTTCTTTTATATTCACAATGCTCCTTTGATAAATTTAAATATTTATTTTTAATAGCAGCATTTCCTCTATTATAATTAATACGAGCTAAACCTAAATAGGCCATTCCTCGATATTCCCGTGTATATTTTTCCTCATAAGGTAATTTTATCGTTTTCAAATAAGCAATTTCAGCATCTTTTATTTCTCCGTTTTTTTCATCAATTAGTCCTTTGAATAACCAAAAAGCTGCTTTATAGTACGGACTATCATATTTTTCTAATTTGTCTAATAATTCTTGAATTCCATCCATATTTTCCGCTAATATCTTTACTTCAATATACTGCATCAAAAATATTGGATTATTCGGAAATTTTTTATGTAATTCAGCAAAAAGTGGAAGGGATTTTTCTGGCTTATTCTCGTATTTTTTATATAAGTACGCCAATTGGAATCCTGCTTCATTCCCTGTAAATAAACTTTTTTTAAATCCTAAATTCAATTCCTTTATGCCCAATTCCTTATTTCCAGATTTAAAAAAAAATAGAAATGGCTTTACTGCCGGATGGACATCGCCATAGGCCTCTCTTAAATAATTATATAATCCTGTGGTATATAAAAATTCTGGTTCCTTTTCAATTAATTTACTACTTTCAATAATACTGTAATAAGCATTCTTCGCATGTGTAATTGCAGTAATATAATTTCCTAAATCTGCATTTATACCTGCTAAATACCCCTCTGAGGACAATTTAAAAAATAATTTTTCATTTCCTGGGGATAATTTATCCGTTTTTTTCGAAGCCCTTTCTAGAATAATTTTATAATTAATTAGCATTCCAGGATTTTTCTCAAAAGGATAAAATTCCCTTTCCATAATCATTGCTGATAATAAATCTACCACTGGGTGCTCTGGATAATTTTGCTTTATTTTCTCTATTGATTTCTTCGCCTGAATAAATTTAAAATCATACATATTATTCAAAACATCTTCGATCATGACACGTCCTACTGAATCCTTGAAAATTTGTGATTTGATTTCTGCAGAAATCAGAATTAAAATGGCGATTATAAACAGGCGAAAATTCATTAATTAATTTCTTAAAATATTCCTTATTTTTGTAAATATTGAAAACGAATGATTGAATTTAAAGAACATATTTTAGATAACCAACTTAAGCTTATTGTACATGAGGATCCAACTGCCAATACAGCAGTTGTAAATGTTTTATATGATGTTGGTTCAAGAGATGAAAATCCTGAAAAAACAGGATTTGCGCACCTTTTTGAGCACTTGATGTTTGGCGGTTCCAAGAATATACCCGAATTTGATACTGCCTTACAAAAAGTGGGGGGACAAAATAATGCATTTACCTCTCCAGATATAACAAATTACTATATCACCATTCCTTACCAAAATTTAGAAACTGCTTTTTGGTTGGAGTCTGATAGGATGAAAGAATTGGCCTTCAGCCCTAAATCTTTGGAAGTCCAGAGAAAAGTAGTTATTGAGGAATTTAAGCAAAGATATTTAAATCAACCCTATGGAGAAGCATGGCTAAAATTTAGACCCTTGGCCTACAAAGTGCACCCTTATCGTTGGGCTACCATAGGTGAAAAAATAGAACATATCGAGAATGCAAGCTTAGAGGATGTAAAAGAATTTTTCTACACACATTATGTTCCCGCCAACGCAACAATCGTCGTAGCTGGGAAAGTCAAATTTGAAGAAGTTTTATTGTTGGTTGAAAAGTGGTTTGGAGATATCCCTTCTGGGAAAAAACCGGTTAGGAATCTTCCAAAAGAACCTATCCAGACTGAAAATCGTAGGGAAATAATTGAATCAAAGGTTCCTGCAAATTCAATATATATGGGTTTTCCAATGCCAGGAAGAATGAATCCAAATTATGCATCTATTGATCTAGTTTCTGATATTTTAGGTAGAGGGGATTCCTCCTTCCTTCAGCAAAAATTAGTAGAAAATAATAAAGTTTTTACGTCAATTTCTTCCTATGTAATGGGTTCAATTGATCCGGGTATGCTGATGATCCACGGAAATTTAGCTGAGAATATTCAAATTGAGGAGGCAGAAAATTCAATTTTGGAAAGTCTAGAAGAATTTTCCAATTTAACTATTCCTGAAAACTCTTTGAAAAAAGTAAAAAACCAGGCTGAAGCGAGTTTAGTCTTTGGAGAAGTGGAAGTACTTAATCGTGCTATGAATTTGGCTTTTGCCTCTAATTTAGGAAATACTGATTTCGTAAATCAAGAATCTGATCAAATCCAAGCAGTTGAATTAAAGGATATTCAGGAATGGTCAAAAAAATTATTTAAATTAGGTTCAAGAAATACCTTAATTTATCAAAAAATTGAATCATGAATATAAGAATCGGACAAGGATATGATGTTCATCGGTGGACCAAAGGGCGACCATTGATATTAGGAGGTATTGAAATTCCATCTGAATTTGGTCCGCTTGGTCATTCAGATGCCGATGTGGTTTGTCATAGTTTATGTGATGCAATCCTTGGAGCAGCAAATATGCGAAACATCGGGTATCATTTCTCCGATAAAGATCCACAATGGAAGGGAGTAGCCTCTACCTTACTTTTAAAAAAAGTATTAGAAATGATAAGTGAGAAAGGTTGGGCTTTAGGTAATGCAGATCTAACTGTGGTTTTAGATGAACCAAAATTGAATCCATATATTCCCAAAATGAAGGAAAATTTGGAAAGTCTTCTTAACTTGAAAGAAGGTACAATTTCCATTAAGGCCACTACCTCAGAGGGTATCGGATTTGTTGG
>CAZVFE010000102.1:0-5000 GCA_964626405.1 uncultured Cytophagales bacterium
AATCGCAAATTGCGTTGTTCACCTACAGAATCAATCATTTGACTGAGCATTTAAAGAAAAACAAAAAGGACTATTCTACACAATTAGGCCTTTTAAAATTAGTAGGTAAGCGTCGTCGTTTGCTAGATTACTTAATCAAGAAAGATATCACAAGATATCGTGCAATTATTGCTGAATTAGGTATCAGAAAATAATTTTCATAAGGCCAATAATCCTTTAAAAGGTCATTGGCCTTATCTTTTTAGAATTTCCACACTTCAAAAACCTAAAATCCTAGTACACATAAATAAATAAGATGTCATTTAATATTATTAACAAAAGTATTTCAATGCCTGATGGCAAAGAGATCCAAATTGAGACAGGTAAATTAGCGAAGCAAGCAGATGGATCCGTTGTTGTAAAATCAGGAAACATGATGCTTTTAGCTACAGTTGTAGCTTCACAAACGCATAAAGAAGGAACAGATTTTCTTCCTTTATCTGTGGATTATCAAGAAAAATTTGCATCCATGGGTAGAATCCCTGGATCTTTCCTAAAAAGAGAAGCAAGACTTTCTGATTATGAAATTTTAATTTCAAGATTGGTAGATAGAGCATTGAGACCATCATTCCCTGATGATTTTCATGCTGATACCCAAGTAAATATTAATTTAATTTCCGCAGATGCAGAGGTAAGTCCAGATGCATTTGTAGGACTAGCAGCCTCGGCAGCCTTAGCTGTTTCAGATATTCCTTTCAATGGACCAATATCTGAGGTTAGAGTTGCTAAGATTAATGGAGAATATGTAATTAATCCATTAATTTCTCAAATGCCAAATGCAGAATTAGAATTAATCGTTGCTGCAAATGAAAACGATATTTTAATGGTAGAGGGTGAGGCGAATGAGGTTTCTGAAATTGAAATGTTAGAAGCAATGAAAATTGCTCATGAGGCTATTAAAATTCAGATTCAAGCTCTAAAAGAATTAGAAATTGCAGCTGGTAAAACAGAAAAAAGAGAATATTGTCATGAAATTCATGATGAAGATCTAAAAAAAGAACTTTGGGATGCCTATTATAACCAAATTTTAGAGGTTGTAAAACAAGGAAATCCTTCCAAAAAGGCTAGAAGAGAAAATATTAATGCTATTGAAGATGCTTATTTTGAGTCTTTACCAGATGATTCCGAAGTAAATATTGCTCTAGCAAAAAAATATTTCCACGATATCGAAAAAGAAGCATCAAGACAATTAGTATTGAATGAGCGTTCTCGTTTAGATGGACGTAAATTGAATGAAATTCGTCCGATTTTTTGTGAAGTAAATTATTTACCTGCTCCTCACGGTTCAGCAGTATTTACCAGAGGAGAAACACAGTCTTTAACTACTGTAACTTTAGGAACTAAAATGGATGAGCAAATTATTGACCAGCCAATGTTCCAAGGGTATAATAAATTTATGTTGCATTATAATTTCCCAGGTTTTTCAACAGGGGAAGTAAAACCAAATCGTGGACCAGGTAGAAGAGAAGTAGGACATGGTAACTTGGCAATGCGTGCAATTAAAAAGGTATTACCTAATCTTAATGATTATCCTTATACAATTCGTATTGTATCCGATATTTTAGAATCAAATGGTTCTTCTTCCATGGCAACTGTTTGTGCAGGTACACTAGCATTAATGGATGCTGGAGTAAAAATTAAGCGTCCTGTTTCTGGTATTGCTATGGGATTAATTTCCGATAATAAAACTGGTAAATATGCCGTTTTATCTGATATTTTAGGTGATGAAGATCATTTAGGAGATATGGACTTTAAGGTAACTGGATCTGAAAAAGGAATTACAGCTTGCCAGATGGATATCAAAGTACAAGGATTATCTTATCAAGTATTAGAAGAAGCTTTAAATCAGGCTAAAGAAGGTAGATTGCATATTTTAGGTAAGATGCAAGAAGCCATTACTGAAACAAGAGAAGAATTTAAGCCGCAGACTCCTAGAGCCATGTTGATTAAAATCTTAAAAGAACAAATTGGAGCAGTAATCGGACCAGGTGGAAAAGTAATTCAAGATATTCAAAAACAATCTGGAGCAACCATTACCGTTGAAGAGAAGGAAGATGGTGGTTATGTTTCAATCTTTACTTCTAATGGAGACGCAATGAAAATTGCAGAAACCATGATTCGAGGAATCGTTGCTATTCCAGAAGTAGGAGAGGTTTATAAAGGAAAGGTTAAAAATATTCAATCATTTGGAGCATTTGTTGAGTTTTTACCTGGAAAAGACGGATTATTACATATCTCTGAAATCACTTGGGAAAGATTAGAAACCGTAGATTCTGTATTAAAAGAAGGTGATTTAATCGATGTGAAATTAATTGAAGTCGATAAAAAAACTGGCAAATTCAAACTATCTGCCAAAGTTTTAAAACCACGTCCTGAGAAAAAGGAAGAAGGACAATAGTAGATAAAATTTATTTTGGTCTTTTAAATTAAAGTCTAAAAAATATGAGACAACTTAAAATTAGTAAGCAAATTACCAATAGGGAAAGTCAGTCACTTGATAAATACCTACAAGAAATTGGTAAAGTTGATTTATTATCTCCAGATGAGGAAGTAATCCTTGCTCAAAAAATTCGTGAAGGAGATCAATTAAGTTTAGAAAGATTAACAAAAGCAAATTTACGTTTCGTCGTTTCAGTTGCTAAACAATATCAAAATCAAGGATTGAGTCTTGGAGACTTAATCAATGAAGGAAATCTTGGTTTAATCAAAGCTGCACAGCGTTTTGATGAAACAAGAGGTTTTAAATTTATTTCTTATGCTGTATGGTGGATTCGTCAATCCATCCTACAAGCATTAGCTGAACAATCTAGAATTGTACGTTTACCTTTGAATAGGGTTGGTTCTTTAAACAAAATTTCGAAAACGTTCTCGGAACTTGAACAGAAATTTGAAAGAGAGCCTTCTCCAGAGGAATTAGCTGAAGTTTTAGAAATTTCTACTGGTGAAGTAGTAGATACCCTAAAAATTTCAGGTAGACACGTATCCATGGATGCTCCTTTTGTTCAAGGTGAGGAAAATTCCTTATTAGATGTATTAGAAAATGATACAGAAGATAAACCTGATTCAGGATTAATTAACGACTCCCTAAGAAGAGAAGTTCAACGTGCACTTTCAACGCTTACACAAAGAGAAGCGGATGTAGTAACACTTTATTTTGGATTGAATGGGGAACATGCTATGACCCTAGAAGAGATTGGAGAAAAATTCAATTTAACAAGAGAACGTGTTCGTCAAATTAAAGAAAAAGCAATTAGAAGATTAAGACATACTTCAAGAAGTAAGGCTTTAAAAACGTATTTAGGTTAAAAACCTTATATGGCATTTCCAAATGGCTTAATAGAATTAGCAGAGGGGCTTTTCCAGCTCGGTGTCAAAGATATTATTCTTTGTCCCGGATCGCGAAATGCCCCTCTAATTTTATCCTTTAATCGAAACGGAAATTTTAGAACCTATTCAATTGTCGACGAACGTTCGGCTGCCTATTTTGGATTAGGTTTGGCAAGAAAATCTCAGAATCCAGTGGCTATTTGTTGTACTTCTGGTACTGCGGCCCTAAATTTTGCTCCTGCAATCGCAGAAGCATATCATTCTAAGGTTCCCTTAATCGTCCTTACGGCAGATAGGCCAAAAGAATGGTTAGGTCAATGGGATAACCAAATGATTAATCAGACTAATTTATACCAAAACTATATTCATTATTTCGTTGAATATCCTACCCATGAGATAAAATCAAAATCAGAAGATTTAAATTGGTATAGAAATAGAATCATCAATGAGGCCTATGCCCATTCCATGATATATCAAAAAGGACCTGTGCATCTTAATATTCCTATTTCTGAGCCATTTTATCCTGAAACCAATGAAATCCTAAAAGCTTCTTTTGCCTTTAAGAAATTGAATTTCTCTTTAAATTCAAATTTATTGAACAATTCAAATAAGAATCGATTGGAAGAATTAATTTTTTCTAACAATAAAATTTTAATTTCTTTAGGACAATCTCCGAAAAAACCTGAATTGGAGGCCATTATAGCAGAATATGATGCTTTAGGAATTCCAATTTTGAGTGAACCTATTTCAAATATTGGCTTTGGAATATCTCCAGATTTAATCTTGGGAAAAAATGTAAAAAAGCTTCCAACAAAACCAAATTTAGTCATTCATATTGGAGGTTCAGTAATTTCTAAAAATCATAAAAAATACCTGAGAGATTCTGCAATAAAAGAAATTTGGTTGGTGAATAATGAGCATAATCAACAAATTCCAGATACTTATCAAGGAATAACTGAAATTATTGACCTTGAGCCAGAAACCTTTTTAAGTGACATTTTAGATTCTGTAAAAAAATTAAATCTAGAAACGAGCTATTATAAGGAATGGAAAGAATTGGCGAATAATTCTTTAAAAGATTTAAATCAAAGACTTTCGAATAATCCTCTGGAATTCAGTGAATTAAATATTTGGTATCATATTTTTGAGGCTGCAAAAAATCAAGAATTAGATCTGCACTTAGGCGCCTCAATGTCTGCTCGATACCCCAATTTAGTAGGATGGAAGTCTAAATTTCATCATTGCTTTGCCAACAGAGGTACAAGTGGAATTGATGGTGTATTAAGTTCAGCAATTGGATCCTCTCAAGTAAATTTGGAAAAAATCAATTTATGTATTTTGGGAGATTTAAGTTTCCAATATGATAAGAATGGAATTTGGAATAAATATGTGCATCCGAATAATCGAATCATCATTATTAATAATTCCGGAGGAGGTATTTTTAGATTACTAGAAGGATCCTCCAGACAGCCTGAATTAGAAGAATTTATTGAAACAAAGCAAGAAAGCAGTGCAAGGTTAATTGCAGAATCATATTCTATGAATTATCGGGCAATTCAGAATATTCCTAGCCTAAGAGCTGAATTACCGAGATTTTTAGATTTAAAAATCCCTGGACCAAGAATATTGGAAAT
>CAZVFE010000103.1:0-4980 GCA_964626405.1 uncultured Cytophagales bacterium
TAGAATCATTGAATCATCTTCAACAAAGACGTCAATTTATCTTTTAAGTCTTTTCTATCCACTATAAAATCTAAGAAGCCATGTTCCATGACAAATTCAGCACTTTGGAATCCTTTTGGCAAATCTTTTCCGATAGTATCACGAACAACCCTTGGACCTGCAAAGCCAATTAAGGCTCCTGGCTCAGCAATATTAAAATCACCTAGCATCGCAAATGAAGCAGTTACGCCTCCGGTAGTTGGATTCGTCATTAAGGAAATATAAGGAATTTTTGCCTCGTCTAATAAAGCTAATTTAGCAGAAGTTTTTGCCATTTGCATTAAGGAAAAACCAGCTTCCATCATTCTTGCTCCCCCTGATTTGGAAATCATTAAAAATGGTTGCTTATGCTTCAAGGAATAATCAATTGCACGAGCAATCTTTTCCCCTACTACCGAACCCATAGAACCTCCAATAAAAGAAAAATCCATGGCTGAAATAGTAATAGGAATCCCATTCATATTGCCAGTAGCAGAACGCACTGCATCTTTAAGACCTGTATTAAATTCTGTAGTTTTTATCCTATCCGTATACTTTTTTGTATCAACGAAATTTAATGGATCCGCAGAATCCATAAATGGATCCAGTTCCGTAAACTTCGTTTCATCAAAAATCATTTCAAAATATTCCTGAGAATTGATTTTTTCATGATAATTACAATTTGAACAAGTATAAGAAAAAAGTTTATGCTCTCTTGTATGGATGGCTTTTTTACACTCAGGACATTGATACCACAAACCGTCTGGCGCCTCTCTCTTAGCAGCTGTTGGGGTACTTATTCCTTTATCTTTTCTCGTGAACCAAGACATAATTTATAATTTGAATAATTAGTCGGTAAATTTACCATAATTTGCGCATCCGAAAAAATAAATTACTCTATTTTTCAATCATCAGCTTGCGTACCCTTAGCTCTCCTCCAATTTCTCCTTGTAATAAATACATTCCTGAAGATTGTTGTTCTAAATTTATCGATTCTACATTGATACCCTTTATTAGATTAATATTTTTACGAATAAGAACTCTCCCATTCATATCGATCAATTTAATTTCAGAATTTTGATTCTTATCTGAATAAATCAACATATTAATTTTAGATTTGGCAGGATTTGGATATAAATCGAACAGATTCTCCCTTGTTTCCTGATTGGCTAGGACTAAAGAATTGATGGTCTGACTAAAATCTTGGTTTTTAGGAACCTGGATTCGCAGATCATCCACATACCAACCCCAAGCCCATGCGCCAACATCTGCATGTAATCTAAATCTAAAAATCAATCTATCCCCTACTTTAAAATCACCATTTTGATTGATTACTATTTCCATTGGCTTAATTAATGCCTTCGTGGCATATACCAATGAATTCCCGTCTCCATCAAATCGATTTGAATAAGAATTTTCCCAGTTAGTTTCCAAGGAGGCATCCCAACCTTCTCTTAAATCGTACCATGTTTTTCCATTATCCTTCGATGCTTGAATGATCACATAATCAAAAAAGTCACGATTTATACTTCCATCACTATTATAAAAACTAGCATTTGCATCACCTGTTTCTACCAGAGCAACTTGATTAAAATAAATTTTAGAGGTATCAGATAATAATACAATTGGATACAATAATATGGCATCATTATTCGTGAAAAAATCACTATCTGTACCAGGCTGTGGTTCCTCAGATCCATCTTGATAAGGATGAGCAGAATTCAAACCTAAATCACTAAAATATTGCGGTTGACTAATAGTAAATCCTTTTAAAAAGAAATCATCTCTTGAATTATTAACATCGAAATTCGTGTAATAATTTATTCTTTCCTCTTTAGGCCCAACAATATTTATATTATAACTTCCTGTCTCTGGCAAATAAGTAGAATTACCATTTGTAGACTTATCGGTAACCCTAATTTTATAATTTAAAATATCTCCGTTATTTAATTCACCTTCAGTAAAATTAAGGGTTCCTAAATAAGCAATAGAATCTTGATCCACTACATTTGCCAGTTGAGTTTTAACCGTACCATCATTGATTTGATATTCAATAGCTACTTCCTTTATACCGATATTATCAATCGTATAAATCGAAGGAAAATCAATACTTGTTTCTGAATTAAAAAAATATTTTAATGAATTTAAATGCTGAACAATGGGAGGAATCGTATCTAAGCCAATTCTAGTTTGATAATAATTCACATAATTTGAATTACCAATCCTTGGGGCTTCAGACGGAGTAGCAATTATCTTTCCAGATGCTTCCTTCATTTGCCAATAATACTTAACACTATGGGCCATTCCATCGGAAGGAATCACTACTTTATATCTCCCATCATTTTGCAATACGGGAACAATTTCCGTAGCATCTATAATCCTCGTATCATCCAATGAATAATAAAAACGGAGGGAATTATCCATTAATACCGTATCGGAATGAATAGTTGCATAGCTTACAAAATCCTTATTTAAATTTTCATAATCCATTTCCTGTTCGGCAATAATAGAAGAACCATACCATCCCATATCATTGAAACCACCAATTGTTAATGGTCCAATCTGACGCGTAATTTCACCTTGTCCGATAAATGGCACCATCAAGGCATCAGGATTCCCCACTGGATAGGAACCAGAATTCATGTGATAAATCGAGGAACCTGCATCATAGGTTCTCGGTGAATATAAGATTGCCCCATTTGCATTAGATTGCAAAATTTTAGGAGATCTCCAAAATAAGCCGCTCGGTGTTGTTACTGCAGTATATAGGGCAGCAGATCCATTTTTATAATTAGTTGTTGTATCCAATAAACTTACTCCATTATTATCCGATAATAATTGATCGAAGGCTCCTGGCAAATTATAACCTGCTAATGAATTACTTACTCCAACATTTCCTATAAATCCTAATCCATGCCCAAATTCATGTAAAACAACAGATAATAAATCAATTTTATTAACCCCCGGATTACCATCTACCCCTGTATACCAGTTATTATAACCTGAACTAAAATTTGCGATAATATCAGGGTCCTCTCCATTAAGATTATTATGAAATATTTTTTCAGCCAATGCAATTGGATAATAGGTATTAACTCTTGGTGCTCCTGGAAAATTTGCCCGGTATTCATAAGCACTTGCACTTCCTAAAATATTAGTGCCTAATGGCTTCCAAAATACCTTTACACGTATTGGCACCTCAGACTGTAAAACATTAGACCAAATCTCTGCAGCCTTATTAAAAACTGCCTTAATATTTTCTGGAACCCCAGCGTCATAAATCATCACAAAATTTGCTGCAGTCTGACTTTTTTTCGTTGAAAATGTGGTCTTGGAATCTTGTTCTCTCCAAATTCTTAATAATTCATCCTGTTGTTCCTGTGTAACATGACGATCCAGATTTTTATTATCTGGAATATAGTCAATTATTGGCTCCCCTTTTTTAGAACTAGGTTTAAAAACCTGAGCATTGATTTGAAAGAAGAAAAATATCAAAAAAATGGAGAAAAAATATTTCATATTATTATTAATTAGGTATTTAATATAGGAAACAAATTAATAAAATTTTTGGATTGAAAAAAAGTTTTTGTCAATTCTTCTGGACGATGTGTCGTTGTAATTCCAATTACTCTAGCCCCAGCTGCATGACCAGCATCCATTCCTTGAATTGAATCTTCGATTACTACACAATCTTTGGGATCCAAGCCTATCATTTCTGCAGCTTTAATATAAATTTCAGGATCAGGCTTTCCATTTTCAACCTGATGTCCACCAATAATCGCATCAAATTTATCCCTAATACCCAATCCATCTATGGTAAAATCGATATTTCCTTGTCCTGCAGAGGTTGCTAAAGCGATTTTTATACCTTCCTTTTTAGCTAAATCAATAAATTCTAATAGGCCCTCTGCTGCTTGAATATGGTCTTTATAATATTCTCTGTAAATCTCCTCTTTTTCTTCTTCCAAAATACGTACTTCTTCCTTCGTTAAGGATTTTTTGAATAAATATTCGAATGAAGATTTTGCATTTAAGCCGTTCATTTCATTGAAAAATAATTCTCTTGAAAGATTAAATCCATGACGTTTACAAAAAACCATCCAAGCATCTACATGGTAGGGTAAATTATCTACAATAACCCCATCCATATCAAATAATATTCCTTTTGTCTTCATTAAAATTTTAGTTGTAGCCCATCATAGGCCAAATGTACATTCTTAGGCAATTCATTTTCAATTTCTTGATACAGACCTAGCTGATGAGAAATATGGGTTAAATATGCTTTTTCAGGTTGAACCTTACGGACAATCTCCAAGGCTTGTTCTAAATTAAAATGAGATATATGTTCTTGTTTTCTCAAGGCGTTTATTACAAAATATTTAGAACCTTTAATTTTTTCAATTTCCTTATCCTCAATGAAATTGGCGTCCGTTAGATAGGTAAAATCCGCAATTCTAAAACCAAGTACATCCATTTTTAAATGCTTAGCTTTTATGGGTATGATTTTAATTCCTTGTATTTCAAAGGGCATTTCATCAATTAAATGAATGGCTAATTGAGGAATTCCAGGATAAGGATTTTCTTCAAAACAATAATAAAATTCTTTTTTCAATTGAACAAGAACATTATTGTGAAGATATAGGGGCATAGGTTTTTTCTGACTAAAGTTGAAGCCTCTTACATCATCTAAACCTGCAACGTGATCTTTATGCTCATGGGTATAAAGAATTGCATCTAATTGAGATATTTTTTCTCTAAGAACTTGCTGACGAAAATCGGGGCCGGAGTCAATGATAATACTTTTTCCTGCCACCTCTATATGTACAGATACTCGCAAACGTTGGTCGCGAGTATCTGTTGAATTACATACCTTACAAGAACAATTAATCATAGGAACTCCTTGGGAAGTTCCAGTTCCGAGAAAGGTTACTTTCATCGGAGACATGAATTATTCAGTTAAGG
>CAZVFE010000104.1:0-4950 GCA_964626405.1 uncultured Cytophagales bacterium
ATTCTAACTTTAAACGATTCTAATTTTTTATAAA
Source organism: uncultured Cytophagales bacterium (assembly GCA_964626405.1). Lineage (GTDB taxonomy): Bacteria > Bacteroidota > Bacteroidia > Cytophagales > Spirosomataceae > CAZVFE01. Next base: position 35 of record CAZVFE010000104.1, read on the forward strand.
AATTGCGAAAGGTGATTTCTTGCTGCTAGAATAGCACGTTCAACATCGGCTTCGCTTCCTTCAAAAGCTCTATCTTCAACCTCAATGACAATTGGTCCGCGGTAACGTACATCATGCAAAGCTGAAATAAATTTCCCCCAATTAATATCACCTAATCCGGGAATCTTCGGAACATGATATTCATTAGGATTTGCCAATATTCCTACCCGATTCAATTTTTCTTGTACCACATGAACATCCTTTAAATGTACATGATGAAAACGCTCTGAATAATGATAAATAGGATATAAATAATCCATCATTTGAAAAACCATATGAGAAGGATCATAATTTAATCCAAATGTTTTAGATGGAATAATTTCAAATAATTGATCCCAAATTTTAGGTGTTGTCATTAAATTCTTGCCCCCTGGCCATTCATCATCCGTAAAAAACATGGGACAATTTTCAATTCCTACTAAAACACCTTCCTTCTCTGCATAATGAATTATGGAAGGCCAAACTTCCTTGAATAAATCAATATTATAATAAATATTTTTATGAAAATTTCTTCCAACAAAGGTATTTATCTTTCCAATTCCTAAAATATTTGCAGCATGGATTAATTTTAAAATATGCTCTTGGTAAAATTTCGCTTTTTTTTCATCTGGATCCAAAGGATTTGGATAATAACCCAAGGCCGAAATTTTAACAGGATGTTCATCCAATTTCTTTTTTAATTCCAATAATTCCCCATCATTAAGTGCATCTACTGCAATATGACAAACCCCGGCATAGCGACGAGTATCTTCCACTTTACTAGGCCAGCAGACAATCTCTACACATGAAAATTTATTTAAATGTGCAAAATCCAAAACTTCCCATAAATTTTTATGGGGTAAAATTGCTGAACAAAAACCTAAATCAAGCATTTTTTTGATTTTTTGAAACTAAATAATAGGCCAAATAGGAAAAACTAAGTATCCATAATCCAACTGCCTCTCTTGCCAATTCTTGATTATGTGATTTCATGGATAAATCCTCATAATTAAATCCATCAAAAGAAGTCATTTCTGTCCAGGTCTGATACCCTGCGACCAAACTGATAAAAATTATCACCAAATACAATTCAGGATTATATTTGCCTAAATATACCTTAATACCTGAATAAACCGATATCAAATAGATACTCACCCATAAATAAGGATCAATATCATTTAATTGCCAATAGGCAAAAAGTAAAAAAATCAAGGCAAAGAAAACTCCAACGATCTTATTTAAATTTTTCATAATCCAAGAATTTTAAAGACAAATTTGATCAATAGCAGCCTTGGCGTCTTCATAACCAACCTGTCTTGCTTGCTTTAATGCCAAACAAGATTTTTCAATTTCATTATTCCTAAAATAGGATAAACCAAGGGCATAAAATGCTTTTCCACTTTTATCCTCTAATTGGACACAATTTTCAAAATCTTCAATTGCTAATGAAAATTTCTCTTGTTGAAAATAAATATTTCCTCTATTATAATGGGCGTCAAAATTTGTAGAGTCCATTTCAATTGACTTGCTAAAATCTTTAATCGCCTCATCTACTTTTTTTAAACCCGCAAAGGATATTCCTCTCTTTAAATATACTTCTGATTGATTTTGATCATTCAGGAGTAAAAAATCCAGGATTTTTTTTGCTTCACCCCAATTATTCTTTTCTAATTCCATATTGGCAAGATTTAATTGGGCATTAATATTCGAAGCATCTAAATCAACGGCTTTTTTATACTCTTGATAAGATAATTCAATATCCTCTAATTTATAAGCAATAACTCCTAGTAAATTATGTGCCTCTGAACTTTCATTATTTAATTTTAAAGCCTGTTCTATGGCAGATTTAGCTTCTGTATAATTTTCTTGGTTCAAACGAGACTTCGCCTCTTCAATCCATTTATCTTCTGATGTTCCACAAGATAAAATAGTTAAGAAAATGATTGAATAAAGGATTTTAATTGAATTTTTTACAAACATTATTCTTTTTAATTTATTCCTCTGTAAAGACAGAATCATCTATTCCCTTATTTAATTCTAATGAATCGATGATAATATTCATTGAACCCATTGGTCCAGGCATGGTATAAGAACCTGCTAAATTTAAACCCTGGTAATTCTGGTACTTAGAAAAGTCCATGTCAATTTCTACAGATTGTGGACCCATTTCTTGTGTTGTATGGATTCGTTTGATTAAATGATTCCCTGTTTCAACGTAAATGACAATAGGATTATTTTCTCCTTCTTTATTTACTTTTAATTTATAAACCTCTACCCCATCTAGATCCTCAATTGATTCAACTTCAATCTCATTTCCTTTTTCAAAGAAATTTATTAATTCCATTCCAGGAAGGGTTTGATCTTCTGAAGCTTTTTTTGCTTCTTCATTCATTGGTTCCTTTTTACCTGAACCTCCCATCATAGTAGGTTGAACCATCCAAGAATTATCTCCATCCATTACAGTAATCATTTTATTTCCCATAATGTCTACCTCTACTCTCGTTCTTACTTTTTCTCCATCCATTTTCACGAAAGTGATCATTTTAATATCTTGACCTTGAATTTCCATATGGGAATTTAGTTTCAGGTCCTTGACAGCATCCCATTTAGATTTTCCTCCAATGGCTTCATAGTGTTTTTCAATGATTTCCTCTACGGATTGTCCTAGCATCCCAAAGGATAGAAAAAAACAAAATAATAAGGTCAGGTTAAATTTTTTCATAATGAATTTCATTTAAATTAAACTTGTTTTGATGAATTTACAAAAAATACTAATCCAAAGATTGTAATTAATGATGCCGACAAAAACGCCGCACCTGGGAAATGTACGAAAGATTTTCCAGAAGTAAAATAGGCAAATAGATTAGAGGCTAATAAAGGACCAAGAATGGTCGTTAATGATTGTAGACTGGTAAGCCCCCCCTGCAATTCTCCTTGTTCATTCGGTGGAACCTGTTGAGTTGTTAAGGATTGAATTGCTGGTCCTGCAATTCCTCCTAAACCAAATGGAATCATAAAAAGATACATTTGGTAACCACTATCAGCAAAGGCAAATAACCCAAATCCAAGGATAGAAAATAATAAGCCTAGTACACCCGCTTTTATTTCGCCAATTTTGGGAATAATAATTCGGTTCAAACCACCTTGAACAAAAGCTACAATCAAACCGACAAATGCCAGAGAATAACCTACTTGTTCGGGCGTCCAGTTGAATTCAGACATTGTAAAATAAGACCAAGTACTTGGATGGGTTTGTCCCGCTAATTGAATACAAACAAAGCATAAAACAAGTCCTAGAAGTTTTTTATATTTTGTCAGTCGCATTAGGGAGGCAATAGGATTGGCTCTTTTCCAATCAAATTCTCTCCTATTTTCCTTACTCAAAGATTCAGGCAATACAAAATATCCATAAAGGAAATTCACTAAAGTAAGAACGGCTGCAGCATAAAAAGGCATTCTTAAACCCCAATTCGCTAATATTCCACCAATGGCTGGTCCGGCAATAAAACCTAGTCCAAAGGCTGCCCCTACCATACCAAAATTTTTGGCACGATCTTTGGGGGAGGAGACATCAGCAATATAGGCCTGGGCTGTTGTAAAACTTGCACCAGTAATTCCAGCCAAAATTCTTCCGATAAATAACCACGTAATATTAGGCGCATTGGCTAGTATTAGGTAATCTATCGAAAAACCAACTAATGAGGCCAAAATTATGGGTCTTCGTCCATATTTATCAGATAATCCCCCCAAAATTGGGGAGATTAAGAATTGCATAATTGCATAAGACGACATCAGCCATCCAGAATATTGAGAAGCCGTGGAATAGGTTCCACCAGTGAATTCTCTAATTAAATTTGGCAAAACCGGAATAATAATTCCAATACCAACAACATCAATAAAGATGGTAATAAAAATAAAGCCAACGGCGGCTTTTAGGCTTTTTTGCATATATTAAAACTTATATCCAATATCATTCGAAAGAAAATCTTTGGATATTTTATGACATTCCAGAGGTGATTTACTTTGATCTGGCACGCCATCTAATTCCACGATTCCCCAACCTTTAAATTTTAAATTATTCAATTCTTGGAATACTTCTTCCAAATTTACTAAACCCTCTCCTAATTCCACAAATTGATAAGATCCATCTTCATTAGGTCTTTTTGGATGTGGTCTTTTTACATCCTTTAAATGAACTGCATATAGATAGTCTTTATAATCTCTTACGGCCTTTGCAGGATCTCCTCCACCTTGGAAATAATGAGCTACATCCAATTCCAATCTTAAATTCTTATTATTCATTTCCTTAATCAATATGTCTACTTCCCAAGGTGTTTCACCCCATTGGTGCATATGATTATGATAAGCCGCCATCATTCCAAATTCTGCACATTGATCTCCAATTTCATTCATAACCTTCGCCAATTCCTGTAAATCTTCTTTGGTAGGATTTGGCTGATCCCTTCTTAGTCCGTTGGTTAATTGAATGGCTGGGCCGCCTAAGGCCTTTACAAATTTAGCATGATTTACATGCTGCTCAATAGATGCTGCTCTTTTTTCTTTAGAAATTTCAACATTTCCTGAAGAATACATGACTAATTTTAAGCCGGCATCTTTTAAGGCTTTAGCTAAAACCTCAGGACGATCTCCAAATTCCTTGTAGGTATTTGCTCTTAATTGAATACCCTTATATCCTAATGAAGCAATTTCTTTAATTGCTTGAAGGTCATTCCCTCCCCAAGTAATGGAGGATACCGCTAATTGTGTGCTTGGATTTTTTGCCGACATTATATTCGCCAAAAAAGGAGTTCCTGCTATTAGAGCAGAACTTTTCAAAAAATCTCTTCTTTTAATCATTTTTTATAGGTTTAGAACTTTTTAATTCTTAATTCTTAATT